>NZ_JBSAXD010000059.1:0-22396 GCF_053427715.1 Burkholderia sp. MR1-5-21 | reverse complement strand
GCACGCCGCCCGATGCGTCGAATGGTTTGTCGTCAGGTTGCACCGAGAATGACCCCTCCGCTTCCCGCGCGACAATTGCGAATTGCTAATGGACCCAGCAAAGCAGCACTTGGCTCGTCGGAAAGCATTCTTCGGCAGTACCCTGCATCGTCAGCGCGGGGAATTGCTCTTGCAGCGGCCGGGTCCACTGGCGAAGCTCGTATAAGACGACCCCATGTCGGGCTGCCTTGGACTGTGCGCTCGATGTAAACCCTGACGCCGATACGATAGCTCTGTGAGTCACCGACGGCATGTCCAGCAGCTTGATACATAGCTGCTCAACATCAGCAACATCAAGGAGGGTACTTTCGTGTTTCACCTCGTAAGCTTTGAACGCGTAGGTCACACACCCAGACTCTGTAATGGTAACCGTGACATCGACATCTCGTTCCTTGCCAGCTGCTGGATCGAGCACCATGTCGCCGATCGTAACGTCAACGGCATCCGGGTCCCATTTTAGGCAGCATAGGCCGACCAGGTACTGAACTAGCATTGGCGAAAGAGGAGACTTGGGCATGTTTGGAAGCTCCGGGGACTGGTGAACCAGCCGATTGTCGACACTGCTCGACCGCAACGTCCGAACGTCTATGTAGGGGCCAAGCCGAATGACGACTCATGACCTAACCCCGCTTGACACGTTTGACTCAGTTCGCTTTCACAGTAAAAGCTCGTGAACGTCTCCTTGCTGGTATTCGACTTCCTTCTGATCCGAACTAGTTAGATGGAATGGTCGCCTCCCGCCACAGCGGCCGTTCTAACGCCTGACCGCGTTTCGGGGCTCATGGTACGGATGTGCGACAGTGCCTTGTCCGTTCTTTCGTTAAGGAGAGGTTCATGGAGCCCACGACGATTGCCATCGACTTGGCCAAGCGCGTTTTCCAGATTCACTTTGTCGATCCGGACGGCACGATTCACAGCAAGGTGCTCAAGCGCGTCCAGATGCTGCCGTTCTTCGCCAACCGGCCTGCAGCCCGGATCGTCATGGAAGCCTGCGGCAGCGCGCATCACTGGGCCCGGCAACTGACGGCACTTGGGCACGAAGTCCGACTCATTGCTGCCCAGTTCGTGCGACCGTTCGTCAAGTCGAACAAGAATGATGCCGCGGACGCGGCGGCGATCTGGGAAGCGTCCCAACGCCCGGGCATGCGCTTTGTTGCCGTCAAATCGGCGGACCAACAGGCGATGCCGGCGCTGCACCGGATGCGCCAGCAACTGGTCCGGATCCGCGTCATGCAGGTCAACCAGTTGCGCGGATTGTTGTATGAATTCGGCGTCGTCTTGCCACAAGGGCGACGCCCATCGATCCAGGCCGCCCAAGCGGCGATCGCAACGCTGACCGATCAATTGCCGGCGATGCTGATCGATAGCCTCCGGGATCAACTGTCTCGGCTTCATCTGCTCGACGACCAGGTTCAACGCATCGAGCAGCGCATCATCGAATGGCGACGTGGCGACGAAGCCTGTCGGCGGATCTCGGAAATTCCTGGCGTGGGTCCGTTGACGGCAACTGCAGCCGTGTCGGTCATCGGCCAAGCGCAAACCTTCCGTTCCGGACGGGAGTTCGCGGCCTACCTTGGCCTCGTGCCAAGACAAAACGGTTCAGGCGGAAAAGTTCGGCTTGGCGGAATCAGCAAACGGGGTGACGTTTATCTACACACCCTGCTGATTCACGGCGCACGAGCCGTGATCTCGAGTTCGAAGCATCTGCCGGCACACATGCGGGAGCTGTTAGCACGACGGCCGACGAACGTCGTCGCCGTCGCGTTGGCGAACAAGATGGCCCGCACGATCTGGGCATTGCTGGCTTACGGTCGAACTTACCAACCCGCGGCGTCGCTAACGAGTTAAAGGCCCGATCAACGAGCATCAAACCTATCCACGGTTGCACTGGTGATGCTGAACGATGGCAAGACAGGTTGGACCGCGCAAGGGCAAGCCTGAGACATTTCTCGGATCTTGAGTCCGCTAGTTAGATTAGGACCCTTGCGGCGAAATCCATCGGGGCCAGGCACAGCTGTGCCATCAACAGGCCGAATGTATATATGCAATCCAGCACCTGCTCGCTGTAGACCAGATCATTTGGCAAACGGGACGAGGCCATGTATAAGTCCGCAACCACCCTCCTCGCCACGATCAAAATCGCCTTGCAAACGGGAGGCGACCATATAAGGTACGTCGCCCACCTCCGTGCACTTGGTGGCCGGGTCGATGCTCCACTGGGATAAGACTGACAGGGGCCACTATCTCGTTTGATCAATGAGGAAAGTCAAGGCTCTCGGGGCGGCCAAGACCGGCCGGATGCGATATCGGGGTGACGCGGTTCACCTGTCGGCCTACCATACTCCAGACGCCATTCCTCAATTTTGGCGAGAAGCATGAAGGCGGACTTCCGTCGTTTCTCGTCTTCATTGGACATTCTGAAAAGTTGGATGCGCAGTTCGTTGGACGCGTGCGCGTGTTGCGTGAAGACGTTGGAGTCTTGCTCGTAGGGGCGCTGCTCGACGAAAGCGGTCTTCAGTTGGCCCCAGATACCTTGCGGGACCGGCGAGGGCTTGGTGTCATCGATCAGGTTTAGATTCGCTGCGAGCGCTTCGGGCGTTCCGAGCGAGTGCATGACTTGCGAGATGAAGTGCCGATTGAGTTCCGGCAGGTCGCGTTCACACAGATTCCGTAACCGCGCGGCCATCTCAGGCTGCTTCCGGGCGAGTTCGGTGAGGCGCGCGACTAGCACGTCATCGCGGTAGGGACTGCGCGGCAAAGTAATGCCCTGAATCTCCGGATCGACTAAGCCGAGGAGCAATTCTCGTGCGCGCGGCGTATCTAGTGCGGCGAAAGCGTTAATGAAACTTCCCTCGCACTGTTCAAACGTCGGTGCGTCTGAGGCAAGCTCATACAGAAGGTCGACGGCGGCGTCTGTTCGGCTCTCGCCGAGAGCGGTAACGAGGTCTGCCAGTTCGGGTGCCCAGAGCCGCCCCTTGCCTAGCATTTCGCGAATTTTTGCGATTCCAGCCGCGGGATCGTCCGTGAAAGGGCAGAGCGCGAGAATGCGACGCAGCAGGTACCTGTCTGACTCGTGCATCCATTCTCCGGTCCGTTTAAGGAAGGAGTCGATCAGAGTGAACACGGTGATCGCAGGCAAGACGACACCCGCCATCAGTAAGCGCTCGGCGGCGTCGACACAGGCATATTGGTCCCAATGACCCGGCATGCCGATTACGTCGAGCACTGCTGTCGCGGAATGTCGGCCGTCAATGGCGGCAAGCGCTTTGGTAAGCTCGGTCAGGTCGGTGGAGTTTCTACTATCTAGGTTCTGCTCTTGCAGGCGCGTGATTTCAGCATTGAGTGCGGCAGCGAAACGTCTGCGTCGCTGGTCGTTGGCGAACGGCGGAACGCGACCGGCGCGTGCGTCCCAGATTGAGTCGTAGCGGAGAGCACGCTCGAAGGCGAACTCCGGCTTAGGCAAAATATCGCGCGCCATTGCGGTCGCGATAGCCCGGACGTATTCCGGCTCGTGAAGCAGATCAATGAGCGCCTGCTCTGCACCAGCGGGGTCGAGGTGCATGGCGGCGTTGACGTGCCAGTGGGCGTAGCACATGCTTCCGCCATTGCCGATCGGTCCGCGATCGCCGGCTGCGCGCGCGGCTCGGCCGCGGCGAACCCGCTCGATATCAGCGCGGATGAGAGTCATCAGCTCCGCCATGTCTTCGGGTTGCCCGACCTGTGCAATCGCCAAGGCCAAGTTGGCTTTTTCCTGGCCATTGAAATCATCCTGGTGGAGGACGAGATCAACGCTGCCTTTCAGGTATGCACGCAGCCGTGCCTTCAGGTCGTCGTCGGCGATATGAAGCGGTTCCGCGTCCGATCTGGCGATCTTGGTGAGAAGGTCCGCCGCGACCTTGATGTCCAATGGGACTCCGCTGGTGACGGATAGGAGGACACCGGCCGCGGCGACGTCGTCGGAAAAGTCGTGAAACACGGTCTCCAACTGCCGTATTACCTGCCACTCAAATTCATGTGGCTGCCCGGGTTCCATATCCACCTTGTGGCGTAGCTCGCGCAGCTTCGCAAATACGCGTGCCGCAAGCTCTGCGTTTGCACCGGCAGCGACCACAGCAGCCATGCCGTGAAAGCGCCCATTCTTTAAGTTTTCGGTTTCGAGGTGATTGAGGTATTTTTCAACGACGTCGTCAGGAATTGCGGTCGCGAACGGCAACCAATACTCGTGTCCGTAAAGGGTGACTTCGGCAATCTGGATTGCCACCCACTCGCTCGTCCAGGCGGGATCCGTTTTGCGCAGATGCTCGAGCGCCGGTTGGATGTAGTGTGAACCCAGGTTGCGCATGTCGCCGCCCGGTAGCGACGCCATCGTATCCTTAACGACGCCATCTAGACCAGTCTCCCCAAGTTCAATCAAATCGAGTGCGATTCGCAGGCGCGCAGGAAGGTCCATGGTGCTCTCCATGAATTTCCGCATCGCCGCGATGCTCTTGGGTCTGAGCACCGCAGGCATTCGGTCGAAATTCTCGCGTGCTACTTCTTCAAATGTCTGCGTATCCATCGACTCGAGGACGCGGATGAGCACCTCGTCAGATCCGGTCCACATAAGACCGGAAGCCGCCGCCTTCTTTACCGCAATGCTGTCGTCCTCCACAGCGAAGGCCGCGATATCGTCATCGGCACGATGATGAAGCAGTTCGGAGACGAAATCCACTCGCGCCTCCTCGGTCCAGCCGCGCACTTGCTCGCGCCAATTCGGTCCAAGTGACGAGACTTGGAAGTCCGGCCAGAGCCGGAAAGTGCGGAACCGCGTTTGCTGGTCTTGCGCTGACAGGAGCGGCACGATGATGTCGCTGAAATCGTTCGCTCCGGTCGCGAGCATCGCGGCGATAGCGCATTGACGAAAGTTGTCGTCGCCACCCGTGTAGATGGCACGGAGGCGCTCACCGACAGACACACGAACACCATCCCACACGGCAGCTCCGCAGAGCTGCGCTTGCTCGCCGGCAAAGACAAGGTCGATGTCGAGCGCCATCTCTACCAACTTACGACCGGCGAGAGTGTTTTGTCTGTCCGTTCCACCATCGCCAGTTTGCTCGGCAAACGTCTCGGCGATCATGCGCAGCGGCTCGGCCCATGCCGGATCGTTCACATAGTCAGCCGTGAATCGGGCGGTCGCGTCGTGGTCGTCATCCAGAAGTTCGAGAAGACGCGTGCGTACGTCGAACGCAGCGTAGTACTCCTGCAGTTGCTGATGTTCGAATTGAAACGCCGTTTGTGGGTAGTCCACGCGCTCAAGAACATGGTGCGCCGTAAGCGTCGCAAGGACCGCTGGCGCTCCTGCCGCGTCGATTTGCCCACTGTCAGCAAGCTGTCGTGCGACGGCAGAAATGATAGCGCGGGCAACAGCCTCGGGCAGCGCTACAGCACCTCGGCGGGTCATCTCAATTCCGAGGGCTTGTAGGTAATTTGATTGTCGACCGAAAATCGGTGCTGATTGCAGCGCGTTTCTGTGTTCGTCCCGTCGATCTTGCAGACGGAGAACTTGATCTAGGACTCCGATTTTCGTAGAGGGAATCTCGGCGCCCGCTTCAAACAGCGTGGTGACTTCGGAGAGGATGAATGGTGTGCGGGTCATTGCGTCGAGTGACCGGTCAGCGTCGATACGTGCGCGAAGCTCGGCACTTTTTCCGCCAAGGCGGGATGCGAGATAAGCGGTCCGCTGCACACGCCGCAGGCGCAGCAATCGCAGTCGTAACGCACCGGGCAGCGGTGGCGTAAGGTGGTGCGTGCGGGTAGCGACGATGATGCCCGCGCTCGGAAAATCGCGTTCGAGTTCTCGGAGTGCCTCGTCCGCGTGTACGGAATTCGATTCCGTAATTTCATTCCAGCCGTTCAGCAAGAATACGAACGGTTCCGTCTGCTGGACCCGAGCGAGGTCGGCGGCCGTGAGGCCTTCAGCTTGGAACGCAGGCATGCCAGCAATATATTCGAGAATTCCTCGGCGTGACGAAGTCCACGCTGGCAGTTCGACTATGAACGCCGTGCCAGCGGTGCCCGAGCGTTGCGCGAGCTGTATCAGCGTCGTGGTTTTTCCTCGGCCGGCAGGCCCTTCGAGAACTACGCGACCACTCCGTGACAGCGCCGCGTCGATCTGCTCGACCGATAGCACATCGGCAGACTCCGCGCCATTTAGGTCAAGCCGCACCGCCGCGAGGTCGATGAGCGGATGTCCTTTTGTTTTGCCGGCCCAAGCCTGCGTAACAGCGTTGGCTGCTCGCCTGGTTCTTTCAACGAGGTCTGCGAGCTGCGGTGCGACATCGGTATGTACGTGGAGGAAACTGGTACAAAGCGAGATGTTCTCCGGCATCATCATCAGGGTGATGATTTCCTCGCGCTCGATGATGTGAAGTTCGAGGCCGTGGTCGTCCTGGATTGCCTCTTCCCAGCGCTTTCGGACAGCGTTTCCGACTTTAGCGGACGTAACGAAGAGGAGCGCCTTTAGGTCAGGAAAGTTCTTCTTGGCGGTTTCGGCGTCGTCAGAAATCTTCTTCAGTGTTGGCGTGATCGAGGCCGCGAGTCCCTTGCTGATACTCCCCGGCGCCTGAGTTGCGGGCGCGTAGGCGTCGAGGCCGAGATCCTTTTTGCGCTCACGGGCGATGAGTTCGGGCCAGCGCTTCTTGCCGAGTACTACCGCCAGCCCTTGAAAACGCATTCCCTCCTCTTGGGAGGCGAGCTCATCGAGTGCCCTTTCGATGTCGGATCTCAGGAGAGCCATTGGCACCCCGTGCTGTGTGTCGGAGGAATGCGAGGGAATATGCCACGCCTGGCTGGATCGTTCCAGTGCCCAACATGGCTTTCAGAATGGTAACGGCGGCTAGCACCGCCGACGAACTACAGTGTTTTGCCCGCGGCAGCACCGTTTTGGAGGCCACGCACACCGAAAGGTCTACGACCTGCATGCCGTGCATCCCAACGCAGTAACCGAGGGAGCGCTGCGACGGATCGGCGCTCTATACACGATAGAGACGTCGTCGAGTTGCCCGCTGGCGCTTGTCATTCGGTCATTTCCCGGCTATGCTGCTCCTAGCCATTCAATTGGCATAGTCCTCATCTTCCAGCAACTATTCTTCCCAGCTCGGCCGAGCGGATTCTTTCCGCATCGCGTAACGAAGCATCGTTGTATTCAATGGGGTGCGAGTTTTCCGGCCCACGGCCGATACAAACCCGTCATGTCTGTTCCAACATCAGCTTTCGAGCTACGTGGGCCTGATCGCAACGCTTGGCTTCTGCGCTTTCCATTTGAACGGACAATTGTTGGATAGGCGGGTATTCCTCATGTCGACGCGTCCGTCCGGTGAATAACTCTTGGTCTGGCCATTCCTCACGCCCCGTACGGCAGGAAGAGATACGGGTCTTTAGAGGTGACGGACGAACAGGCTAGAACACCCACTGAGCGGGCGTTCAAAGGATTCGAGAGGAGACAACTTGACACGATGGCTCTTGACAGAATTTTGGGTTGCTCACGCGAAAACGTCGATAAATCAATTGCTTAAGCTGTAAATTGCCTGCTTGTGGTTCCGCTAACCGTTCTGAGGCCTCGTCACCGAGCGCTGCAAAGCAAAACCCCGCCTTCCGGCGGGGTTTTGCTTTTCCAGTCCGGGATTCACGCCTTCGGCGCGCTTGCCGTCTCAAGCCCCCGGCTTGGCCGCCGGCATATTGACGACGATGACAGGCACCGTCGCCTTCTGGACGATGCTCGACGCAACGGAGCCCATGATCGCCGTCATCACGGCACCGCGCCCCTTTGCGCCCAGTGCGATCGCATCCGCGTTCACGTCCGCCGCAACCCGTAACACCTCGCTTGCCGCGTCGCCATGCAGCCAATGCAGATGGATTTCGGACGCGGCCGGCTCGAGCACGGCCCTGGCCGCATCGAACGCGCGATCGGCTTCCAGACGGTTTTCCTCCTGGAAATCGGCCGTATGCAGGCCTGTTCGGCCCACCACGGGCGACACATGGACGAGATGCAGGACCAGCGGGGGCTGCAGGAACGCGCGTTCGGCGAGTTGCCTGGCCGCCGACGTGCTCTGTGGCGAGCCGTCCACTGCAAGGACGATGACGGTCACGGTGTCGCTCCTCCTGAAGGGAAAGGGAACATGCACAAGACTCGCTTTGGAGTTTAGATCAGGTCGCCGGGTTCCGATGCCCGGCGCGAGCGTGGAAAAGGCGCACCGGGCAGCAACCACGCGAAGATGACAAGCGCCTGCAATCCCCCCGTCACGCATCGGCCATCCGCGTGTTTGCAATGGCGCCGACCGAACATTTTTGCAATCCGACGATCCGCCGTATAACCTTGCTCGTGTCCCGACGATCCGGAACACGCGATGACCGATCCGTCCGTTGTTCGTCACGCATCAGGCCACGACAGCGACCATCCGTTGCCCGTCGATCTCGCGCTGCAGGGTGGCGGCTCGCATGGCGCGTTCACATGGGGCGTGCTCGACCGGCTGCTCGACGAAACGCGCTTGCAGATCGAAGGCGTATCGGGCACGTCGGCGGGGGCGATGAACGCGGCCGTGCTGGTCAGCGGCTTCGAGCACGACGGCCCGGCGGGCGCGCGCATCGCGCTCGAGCAGTTCTGGCGGCGCGTGTCGGATGCCGCCATTTTCAGTCCGTTCCGGCGCAGCCCGCTCGACCAGCTTTCCGGGCGATGGACGCTCGATCATTCGCCGCTCTTTCTTGCGATGGACATGATCGCGCGGCTCGTTTCACCATACGACCTCAACCCGACCTCATTCAATCCGCTGCGCGCCATTCTGGCCGAAAGCATCGACTTCGACGCCGTGCGTGCGTCGCGCATCCGGCTGTTCGTCACGGCGACGCATGTCCGCACCGGCCAGGGCCGCGTGTTTCGCAACGCCGATCTCACGCCCGACGTGCTGCTTGCATCGGCCTGCCTGCCGACGCTGTTCAAGGCGGTCGAGATCGACGGCGAAGCATACTGGGACGGCGGTTACGCCGGCAATCCGACGATCACGCCACTGATCCGCGAAACGCGCTCGGCCGATACGCTGCTCGTGCAGGTCAACCCCGTCGAACGGACGGACACGCCGCGCACGGCGCGCGAGATCATCAGCCGGCTCAACGAAGTGGCGTTCAACGCGCCGTTGCTGAAGGAGTTGCGCATGATCGCGCTGCTGCACAAGGTTGCCGACGCCGGCAGCGACGAAGGGCGGCGCTGGGCCACGATGCGCATGCACCGGATCGCGAGTCCGATGATGACGTCGCTCGGCTATTCGTCGAAGCTCAACGCCGAATGGCGCTTTCTGACGATGCTGCGCGACGAAGGGCGCAATACCGCGCACGCGTTTCTCGACGAACACGGCAGTGCGCTCGGCGAGCGTTCGTCGCTCGATCTCGATGCGCTGCTCGACGGAATGCTGCGATGAGCGGCGCCGCACTGTCGTCCGCGTCGCTGGCCCTCGGGCTCGCGGGCATGCTCGCGAGCCTCGCGCTGCTGATCTGGCTCGCCTATCGCGGCTGGAGCGTGCTGCTGCTCGCGCCCGTTGCGGCGATGCTGGCAGCCCTCGTGTCAGGCGAGCCCGTGCTCGCGCACTGGACGCAGACGTTCATGTCGAGCGCCGCGCGCTTTCTCGCCCAGTTCTTTCCGCTGTTCCTGCTCGGCGCGCTGTTCGGCAAGCTGATGGAAGACAGCGGCTCCGTCGACGCGATCGCGCAGTTCATGACCGAAAAGCTCGGACCGAAGCGCGCAATCCTCGCCGTCGTGATCGGCGGCGCGGTCGTCACGTACGGCGGCGTGAGTCTGTTCGTCGCGTTCTTCGTGCTCGCGCCGATGGCGCAGGCGCTGTTCCGCGCGGCGAACATTCCGCGCCGCCTGATGCCCGCCGCGATCACGCTCGGCACGTCGACGTTCACGATGTCGGCGCTGCCGGGCACGCCCGCGATCCAGAACGCGATACCGATGCCGTTCTTCGGCACGACGCCGTTCGCAGCACCGGGGCTCGGCATCATCGCGAGCGCCGTGATGGTCACGTTCGGTCTGTGGTGGCTCGCGCGTCAGGAGGCCGCGGCGCGCCACGCGGGCGAGGGCTTCGGCGGGACCGCCGACCTGCCGCCAAGCGCCGGCGATGCCGAGCTGGTGCGCGAACGCGCGACCGTCTCGCAATCGTTCGATCCCGCCGAGATCGAGCGCGGCGAAGTCAGCGAACGCCTGCCGCCGATCGGCATCGCGATCGCGCCGCTCGTCGTCGTCGTGTGCGCGAATTTCGCAATGAACATGATCGTGCTGCCGCGTCTCGATGCATCGTATCTTGCCGACGCGCGCTGGGGCGGCACGACGCTGTCCGCGGTAAGCGGCGTATGGGGCGTATCGGTCGCGCTCGCGCTTGCCGTCGTGCTGCTCGTCACGATGAATCGCGCGCGTCTCGGCAAGCTGCGCGAGAGCGTCGATGCGGGGGCGAACGCGTCGGTGCTGCCGGTGCTGAGCGTCGGCAGCCTCGTCGGCTACGGCGCGGTGATCGCCGCGCTGCCGGCATTCGACGTGGTGCGCGCGTGGGTGCTCGGCATCGGCGGCGGCCCGCTCGTGTCGCTCGCGGTCGCGACGAATCTGCTCGCGGCGCTGACGGGTTCGGCGTCAGGCGGGTTGACCATCGCGCTCGATGCGCTCGGCGGTACGTATCTGCAACTGGCCGCGCAGCATCATATCGATCCCGCGTTGCTGCATCGCGTGGCCGTGATGTCGTCGGGCACGCTCGACAGCCTGCCGCATAACGGCGCCGTCGTGACGCTGCTGTCGGTGTGCGGCACGACGCACAAGCAAAGCTATCGCGACATGGTCATGGTCGGCGTGATCGGCGCGCTGGCGGCGCTGGTCGTGGTGATCGTGCTGGGGACGGTGGCGGGGAGTTTCTAGCGGCGGACGCTGGCCAAGCGCGTCCCGCATCGCGCGGCATCGGCCGCCGAAATCGGTTTCATCACTGCGGATCCATGCCGGCCGCCGGCCGCCTTTTCTGATATCGATCAAGACACCCGATCCGGAAGCCCGAAATAATTATCACATCGTGATCTATCTGGCCGGATCGTCGTTCGTTCCTGCAAGGAACGAATTCGTCTTTACAACGGTGATTCGACCTCCTTAAATAACCAGGGTCTGCCGACAGACCGGAAACGAGGTCCCCCCATGAGCCATTTCCTGGACCGGTTGCGCTATTTCACGACCGCAAGACCCCAGTTCTCCGACGGACACGGCGCCGTCACCGACGAGGACCGGAAATGGGAAGACGGCTATCGGAAACGATGGCAGCACGACAAGATCGTCCGGTCGACCCATGGCGTGAACTGCACGGGCTCATGCTCGTGGAAGGTCTACGTGAAGGGCGGCATCGTCACGTGGGAAACCCAGCAGACCGACTATCCGCGCACGCGCGCCGACATGCCGAACCACGAGCCTCGCGGCTGCTCGCGCGGCGCATCGTATTCGTGGTACCTGTACAGCGCGAACCGGCTCAAGTATCCGCTCGTGCGCAGCGCGCTCGTGAAGCTTTGGCGAGAGCGCCGCAAGACACTCGCGCCGGTCGACGCGTGGCGCGCGATCGTCGAGGACGATGAAGCACGGCGCGCGTACCAGAGCCGGCGCGGCCTCGGCGGATTCGTGCGCGCGAACTGGGACGAGGTCAACGAGATCGTCGCCGCGGCCAACGTCTACACGGTGAAGCAGCACGGCCCCGATCGCGTGGTCGGCTTCTCGCCGATCCCGGCGATGTCGATGGTGTCGTACGCGGCGGGCTCGCGCTACCTGTCGCTGATCGGCGGCGTGTGCCTGAGCTTCTACGACTGGTATTGCGACCTGCCGCCCGCGTCGCCGCAGACCTGGGGCGAGCAGACCGACGTGCCCGAATCGGCCGACTGGTACAACTCGACGTTCATCATGATGTGGGGCTCCAACGTCCCGCAGACGCGCACGCCGGACGCGCACTTCCTCGTCGAGGCGCGCTATCGCGGCACGAAGGTCGTGTCGGTGTTTCCCGATTACTCGGAAGGCGCGAAATTCGGCGACCTGTGGCTGCATCCGAAGCAGGGCACCGATGCGGCGCTCGCACTCGCGATGGGGCACGTGATCCTTAAGGAATTCCATCTAGCGGGGCAGAGCGACCACTTCGTCGACTACTGCAAGCGCTACACGGACATGCCATGCCTCGTGCGGCTCGTGCCGCATGGCGACGGCTATGTGCCGGAGCGGCTCGTGCGCGCGTCGGACTTCGACGATGCGCTCGGCGAAGCCGCGCATCCGGAATGGAAGAGCGTGATGATCGACGACGCGTCCGGCGAATTCGTCGTGCCGGTCGGCTCGGTCGGCTTCCGCTGGGGGCAGCAGGACGGTGCTGACAAGGGCAAGTGGAACCTGCGCGCGGAAACGTCGAACGGCGCGGCGCTCGCGCCGCGGCTGACGTGCACGGCCGCGCATGATGACGTGGTCGACGTGCTGTTCCCGTATTTCGGCAACCAGCCGCACGCGCACTTCAATCACACGTCGCACCAGTCGGCGCTGTCGCGCCGCATCGGCGTGCGCCGTGTCGCAACGCGCGACGGCGAGATGCTGGTCGCAACCGTCTACGACCTGTTCGTCGCGAACTACGGGCTCGACCAGGGGCTCGGCGGGCGCGATGTCGCGACGAGCTACGACGACGACCTGCCGTACACGCCCGCGTGGCAGGAAGCGATCACCGGCGTGAAGCGCGCAGACGTAATCTCGGTCGCGCGGCAGTTCGCGGAAAACGCGCACAAGACGCAAGGCAAGTCGATGGTGATCATCGGCGCGGGGATCAACCACTGGTTCCACATGGACATGTCGTACCGCGCGATCATCAACATGCTGATCATGTGCGGCTGCGTCGGCAAGCCGGGCGGCGGCTGGTCGCACTATGTCGGGCAGGAGAAGCTGCGGCCGCAGACGGGCTGGACCGCACTCGCGTTCGCCCTCGACTGGAATCGTCCGCCGCGGCACATGAACGCGACGTCGTTCTTCTACGCGCATACCGACCAGTGGCGCTACGACACGATGGACCCGACCGCGCTGCTGTCGCCGCTCGCCGACAAGACGCAATTCCACGGTTCGCCGATCGACTACAACGTGCGCGCGGAACGGATGGGCTGGCTGCCGTCCGCGCCGCAGCTCGGCCGGAACCCGCTGCAGGTCGGCGCGCAGCTCGCCGATCCCGCGCACGCGGGCGCCGAGCTCGCGCAGCAACTGAAGTCGGGTACGCTGAAGATGGCGTGCGAGGACCCCGACGCGCCGGAGAGCTTCCCGCGCAACCTGTTCGTGTGGCGCTCGAACCTGCTCGGCTCGTCCGGCAAGGGCCACGAATATTTCCTGAAGCACCTGCTCGGCACGACGCACGGCGTGCAGGGCGAGGATCTCGGCGCGACGGGCGGCCCGCGTCCCGAAGAGGTGACGTGGCGCGACGACGCGCCGCGCGGCAAGCTCGACCTGCTCGTCACGCTCGACTTCCGGATGTCGACGACCTGCATGTACTCGGACGTCGTGCTGCCGACCGCGACGTGGTACGAGAAGGACGACATGAACACGTCCGACATGCATCCGTTCATCCATCCGCTGTCGGCGGCGGTCGATCCGGCGTGGCAATCGAAGAGCGACTGGGAGATCTTCAAGGGGATCGCGAAGCGCTTCTCCGAACTGTGCGACGGGCACCTCGGCGTCGAGCGCGACGTCGTGCTCGCGCCGATCGCGCACGACACGCCGGCCGAACTCGCGCAGCCGTTCGACGTGCGCGACTGGAAGCGCGGCGAATGCGATGCGCTTCCCGGCCGCACGATGCCGGCGGTGACGGTCGTCGAGCGCGACTATCCGAACACGTATCGCCGCTTCACGTCGCTCGGGCCGCTGATGGACAAGCTCGGCAACAGCGGCAAGGGGATCGGCTGGGACACGAAGGACGAAGTGACGCTGCTCGGCGAGCTCAACTATCGCGTGAGCGAAGCGGGCGCGACGCAGGGCCGGCCGCGGATCGACACCGCGCTCGATGCGGCCGAGGTGATCCTGTCGCTCGCGCCGGAAACCAACGGCGAGGTCGCGGTGAAGGCGTGGCGCGCGCTGTCCGGGATCACGGGCATCGACCACACGCACCTCGCCGCCGCGCGCGCGGACGAGAAGA
This sequence comes from Burkholderia sp. MR1-5-21, assembly GCF_053427715.1. Lineage (NCBI taxonomy): Bacteria > Pseudomonadati > Pseudomonadota > Betaproteobacteria > Burkholderiales > Burkholderiaceae > Burkholderia > Burkholderia sp. MR1-5-21. Next base: position 8,165 of record NZ_JBSAXD010000059.1, on the reverse strand, counting down.
TCCGCTTCCGCGACATCCAGGCGCAGCCGCGCAAGATCATCTCGTCGCCGACGTGGAGCGGGATCGAATCGGAGCACGTGTCGTACAACGCGGGCTACGTGAACGTGCACGAACTCGTGCCGTGGCGCACGCTGACGGGCCGTCAGCAGCTGTACCAGGACCATGCTTGGATGCGCGCGTTCGGCGAATCGCTGTGCGTGTACAAGCCGCCGATCGATACCGGCAGCTACGCGCACATGGTCGGCAAGCGCTCGAACGGCAATCCGGAGCGCGTGCTCAACTTCATCACGCCGCACCAGAAGTGGGGCATCCACAGCACGTACACGGACAACCTGCTGATGCTGACGCTGTCGCGCGGCGGCCCGATCGTGTGGATGTCGGAGGACGACGCGAAGGCGATCGGCGCCGCCGACAACGACTGGATCGAATGCTTCAACTCGAACGGCGCGCTGTGCGCGCGGGCAGTCGTGAGCCAGCGGATCCCGGCCGGGATGGTGATGATGTACCACGCGCAGGAGAAGATCGTGAACACGCCGGGCTCGGAAATCACCGGCACGCGCGGCGGCATCCACAACTCGGTGACGCGCATCGCGCTGAAGCCGACGCACATGATCGGCGGCTACGCGCAGCTGTCGTACGGCTTCAACTACTACGGGACGGTCGGCTCGAATCGCGACGAGTTCCTGGTCGTGCGCAGGATGAACAAGATCGACTGGCTCGACGGCGAAGAGGCCGGAGCCGCCACTCACGCTGTTCGCGCAGGAGAAACGTCATGAAGGTACGCGCACAGATCGCGATGGTGCTGAACCTCGACAAGTGCATCGGCTGCCATACCTGCTCGGTGACCTGCAAGAACGTGTGGACGAGCCGCGACGGGATGGAATACGCGTGGTTCAACAACGTCGAGACGAAGCCGGGCATCGGCTATCCGAAGGACTGGGAGAACCAGGACCGCTGGCGCGGCGGCTGGAAGCGGCGTGCGGACGGCAAGATCGAGCCGCGGCTCGGCAGCAAGTGGCGACTGCTCGCGCAGATCTTCGCGAACCCGCATCTGCCCGAGATCGACGACTACTACGAGCCGTTCACGTTCGACTATGCGCATCTGCAGGAAGCCGGCGACGCGCGAGCGATGCCGGTCGCGCGGCCGCGCTCGCTGGTGAGCGGCCAGCGGCTCGAGAAGATCGAATGGGGCCCGAACTGGGAAGAGATCCTCGGCGGCGAGTTCGAGAAGCGCGCGAAGGATCGCAACTTCGAGAACGTGCAGAAGGAGATCTACGGGCAGTTCGAGAACACCTTCATGATGTACCTGCCGCGCCTGTGCGAGCACTGCCTGAATCCGGCATGCGTCGCGTCGTGTCCGTCGGGCTCGATCTACAAGCGCGAGGAGGACGGCATCGTGCTGATCGACCAGGACAAGTGCCGCGGCTGGCGCATGTGCGTGTCGGGGTGTCCGTACAAGAAGATCTACTACAACTGGCAGAGCGGCAAGGCCGAGAAGTGCATCTTCTGCTATCCGCGCATCGAGGCTGGCCAGCCGACCGTGTGTTCGGAAACCTGTGTCGGCCGCATCCGCTACCTCGGCGTGCTGCTGTACGACGCGGACCGGATCGGCGAGGCCGCCAGCGTCGAGAACGAAGCCGACCTGTATGACGCGCAACTGTCGCTGTTCCTCGATCCGCACGACCCCGCGGTGATCGCGCAGGCCGAACGCGACGGCGTGCCGGCCGCATGGCTCGATGCCGCGCAGCGTTCGCCGACGTACAAGATGGCGATCGACTGGAAGATCGCGTTCCCGCTGCATCCGGAATACCGGACGCTGCCGATGGTCTGGTACGTGCCGCCGCTGTCGCCGATCAACGCGGCCGCGAACAGCGGTGCGCTCGGGATGAACGGCTTCCTGCCGGACGTCGAGTCGCTGCGGATTCCGCTGCGCTATCTCGCGAACCTGCTGACGGCCGGCGACGAGGCGCCCGTGAAGCTCGCACTCGAACGGCTGCTCGCGATGCGCGGGTTCATGCGCGCGCGCCACGTCGACGGCATCGATGCGCTGGGGGTGCTGCGTCAGGTCGGCCTGTCGCTCGGCCAGGTCGAGGAGATGTACCGGTATCTCGCGATCGCGAACTACGAGGATCGCTTCGTGATCCCGACGACACACCGCGAATACGCGGAGGACGCATACGACCTGCGCGCGTCGTGCGGCTTCTCGTTCGGCAACGGCTGCTCGGACGGCCGTTCCGAGGCGAGCCTGTTCAGCCCGAGGAAGGGCGCGAAGACGATTCCGATCCGGGAGGCATCCTGATGAACGCGGCACCCGATCCGACCTATGCGGCATTCGCCGCGCTGCTCGAATACCCCGACGACACGCTGCTCGACGCGCTCGATTCGATCGATGCGCACGTGCGCGACCACGTTCGCCTGCCGAAGCCGGTGCGTGTGGGGATCGAGCGGTTCTTCGCGTACCTGCGCGAGCGTGACCTGCTGACGCTGCAGGAAAACTACGTCGCGCTGTTCGATCGCGGCCGCGCGACGTCGCTGCATCTGTTCGAGCACGTGCACGGCGAATCGCGCGACCGCGGCCAGGCGATGGTCGACCTGCTGCAGATGTACGAGCGGCACGGCCTGTACCTGAAGCCCGGCGAGCTGCCCGATCACCTGCCGGTGTTTCTCGAGTACCTGTCGCGGCTGCCCGCGTCCGACGCGCGCAACCTGCTCGGCGAGACGGGCGAGATCCTGCGCGCGCTCGCCGCGCAGCTCGCGAAGCGCGGCAGCCACTACGGCTTCGCCGTCGGTGCGCTGTTGCCGCTCGCCGGCGTTGCGCCGATCGATGCGCCGTCGGAGCCGGACGACGACGCGGCGGCCGAGCGGCTGAGCGCCGCCGACTACCGCGCGCTCGATGCCGCGTACGCGGACGAGGCGGTGCGCTTCGTCGGCGCGGCGACGCCCGCCGAAGAACCCGTGCGCTTCTACGACCAACGGCCGGCCCGCCGCGCGTGACGCGCATGCGACCCTACAGCGGAAACACAGGGGGAAATCCATGAACGATTACCTGCATCAATTCCTGTTCGGAATCTATCCGTACATCTGTCTCGCGGTGCTGCTGGTCGGCAGCCTGATCCGCTTCGACCGCGAGCAATACACGTGGAAGAGCGATTCGTCGCAGCTGCTGCGGCACGGCGCGCTCAGGCTCGGCAGCAACCTGTTCCACTGGGGCGTGCTCGTCGTCGTGCTCGGGCACTTCGCGGGCTTTCTCGCGCCGCACTGGCTCGTGTCGCCGTTCCTGTCGGCGTCGGGCCACCAGCTCGTCGCGATGGTCGCGGGCGGTGCGGCCGGCGTCGCGTCGATCATCGGCCTGACGATCCTGATCGCGCGGCGGCTCGGCGACGCGCGCATCCGCCGCAACAGCCGCAAGTCGGACATCCTGATCGTGCTGATGCTGTGGGTGCAGCTCGCGCTCGGGCTCGGCACCGTCGTGCTGTCGACGCGCCACATGGACGGCGCGATGTTCGAGCAGCTCACCGACTACGTGAAGGGCGTCGTCACGTTCCGGCCCGACATCGCGAGCCTGCTCGTCGGCGTGCCGCTGACCTACCGGCTGCACATCCTGCTCGGCTTCACGATCTTCCTCGTGTCGCCGTTCACGCGGATGGTGCATATCTGGAGCGGGATCGCGTCGGTCGCGTACCTGATCCGGCCGTATCAGCTCGTGCGCAAGCGCTGACAGGAGGCAGCATGAACGCGATACCGGAAACCCTGTCCGCACCGCTCAGCGTCAACGGCGTCACGATCGGCGACGACGCGATCGCGGCCGAGCGCGCGCATCACGACGACGCGGCCGATCCGCACGACGCCGCGCGGCGCGCGCTCGTCGTGCGCGAGCTGCTGCGCCAGCGTGCGGTCGCGCTCGCGCTGATTGCCGACGGCGCGCCGCTCGACGATGCGGCGCTCGACGCGCTGCTCGAGCGCGAACTCACGCACGTGCCGGAACCGGATCGATCGGATTGCGAACGTTATTACGCGCAGCATCCGGCGCGGTTCCGCCGCAACGACATCGTGTACGCGAGCCACATCCTGTTCGCGGTGACCGATCGGGTGCCGCTCGCACCATTGCGCAGCCGCGCGGAAGCGGCGCTGGCCGGCGTGCTCGCCGCGCCCGACACGTTCGAAGCGGTCGCGCGCGCGTCGTCGAACTGTCCGTCGGCGGCGGTCGGCGGCAGCCTCGGGCAACTGCTGCGCGGCGACACTGTGCCGGAATTCGAATCGGCGCTGTTCGACTCGGACGCGCTCGGCGTGCTGCCGCGTCTCGTCAACACGCGCTACGGCTTTCACATCGCGCGCATCGAGCGCCGCGTGGCCGGCGAGCCCGTGCCGTTCGACGAGGTTCAAGCGCGCATTGCCGCGTTCCTCGCGGAACGGGTGCGACGCAACGCGATGCGGCAGTACGTGGCGATCCTCGCGGGCGGCGCGCGCGTCGACGGCATTGCGCTCGACGGCGCGAACGGGCCGCTGGTTCAATGAAACGGAGTGTGATGCATGGCAACTAGTGATACCGGTACGCTCGCGAATGCGCAGTCCGTGCCGCTGCGCGCATGGTCGGTGCTCGCCGCGAGCACGCTCGCGTTCATGGTGTGCTTCGTCGTCTGGATGATGTTCGGCGTGCTCGGCGTGCAGCTGCGCACCGATCTCGGCCTGAACGGCACGGAGTTCGGGCTGCTCACGTCGACGCCGGTGCTGACCGGCGCGCTGATGCGCTTGCCGCTCGGCACGTGGACCGACCGCTTCGGCGGACGCATCGTGATGACGGTGCTGCTCGTCGTCTGCGCGGTGCCCGTGTACATCGTCAGCTACGCGACGCAGTTCTGGCAGTTCCTCGTGATCGGCCTGTTCCTCGGCTGCGTCGGCGCGTCGTTCGCGGTCGGCACGCCGTACGTCGCGCGCTTTTTCCCGCCACAGCGGCGCGGCTTCGCGATGGGCGTGTTCGGTGCGGGCACGGCCGGCGCGGCGGTCAACCTGTTCGTCACGCCGCTGCTGCTGTCCGCATACGGCTGGCGTTTCGTGCCGCGCGTGTATGCAGTCGCGCTGCTTGTCACCGCGGTGATCTTCTGGTTCGCGTCGGCGCCCGATCCGGGGGCCGGCAAGCGGGGCGGCTCGTGGCTCGATGCGTTCAAGGTGCTGCGCGATCCGCGCGTGTGGCGGCTGTGCCAGTACTACTCGATCACGTTCGGCGGCTTCACCGCGCTGTCGCTGTGGATTCCGCAGTACCTGAAAGCCGAATACGGGATGTCGCTCGTCGCGGCGTCGGCGTTTGCCGCCGGATTCTCGCTGCCGGGCTCGGTGCTGCGCGCGCTCGGCGGCGCGCTTGCCGACCGCTTCGGCGCGCACGCGGTCACGTGGTGGGGCCTGTGGGTCGCGTGGATCTGCCTGTTCCTGCTGTCGTATCCGGCCACCGACTTCGTGATCCACACGATCGACGGCACCGCGTCGTTGCGCATGTCGATGCCGATTGCGGGCTTCGTCGCGCTGACCTTCGTGCTCGGCGCGGTGTTCGCGCTCGGGATGGCGTCGACCTTCAAGTACGTCGCCGACGATTTCCCGGACAACATGGGTGTCGTGACCGGCATCGTCGGGCTGGCGGGCGGCCTCGGCGGGTTCCTGCTGCCGATCCTGTTCGGCATGCTGCTCGACCTGCTGCGCGTGCGGACCACCTGCTTCATGTTCCTGTACGGGATCGTGTGGGTGTCGCTGATCCTGATCTATTTGTCGGAGGTGCGGCGCAAGCCGATCGTCGCGTGATCGCGGGGACGGTGACGGGCGACCGTTGCGCATTGCGGGGTCGCATCCGTCGCCCGGCGTCGGACGGCGGCCCGCGACGCGCTTCGTTGTTGTTGCGCAAAGTCACGCAACTGTCTTATTGGTTCGGCTATGCTGGTCGTTTTCCGGCGCTTCGGGCAAGAGGGAACCATGCGGCGTGTCGTGTTCAACCAGAAGGGCGGTGTAGGCAAATCGACGATCGTCTGCAATCTCGCGGCGATCAGCGCGAGCGAAGGGTTGCGCACGCTCGTGATCGACCTCGACGCCCAGACGAACTCGACCCAGTACCTGCTCGGCGAGCGCGCCGCGCAGGCCGCGCCGACCGTCGCCGACTTCTTCGAAACCGCGCTGACGTTCAACTTCCGTCCGGTCGACATCACGTCGTACATCCATCCGACCCCGTTCGAGAACCTCGACGTGATGCCCGCGCATCCCGAGCTCGATACGCTGCACGGCAAGCTCGAATCGCGCTACAAGATCTACAAGCTGCGCGACGCGCTGAACGAGCTCGACACGTACGACGCCGTCTACATCGACACGCCGCCCGCGCTGAACTTCTATACGCGTTCCGCGCTGATCGCGGTCGAGCGCTGCCTGATCCCGTTCGACTGCGATGACTTCTCGCGCCGTGCGCTGTACACGCTGCTCGAGAACGTGAAGGAGATCCAGCAGGATCACAACGCGGCGCTCGAGGTCGAAGGGATCGTGATCAACCAGTTCCAGCCGCGTGCGAGCCTGCCGCAGCGGCTCGTCGACGAACTCGTCGGCGAAGGGCTGCCGGTGCTCGCGTCGCGACTGTCGTCGTCCGTGAAGATCCGCGAGTCGCACCAGCTGGCGACCCCTGTCATCCATCTCGAGCCGGGCCACAAGCTCGCGCAGGAATTCCGCGCACTGCACCAGGAACTGGCCGGCTGACGCCAGACGCCTGGTCTTGCGGGTCGCGCGGCATCCGGGCCGCGCGACGCCTCTCTCCCATACGTCGTTCTTTTCGGGTCGATACAGTCGGCCTTATTCAATTTACAGATAGGCAATTCTGAAATCGATTTCGGCATAAATCTGAAAACGATTTCGAATGATTTGTTCGCCTATGAATGTTCGCTATTTTCCAATAATCACAATAAAGGCGGTGTAAATATTGCGTTCCGAAACGGTGATTTTTCAGGGATGCGCGTAAAAATTTCGCAAAAACAACAGGTTGTAATATGTCCCTGAAAGAATGTGACCGCTGCTGGTGTAGAATTGAGGGCGCGAGCTGGGTTAGGGTTTATACTGATCATTAATGCCATTTAATTGACAATTTATCGATCTAGAATGGGCGCTCTAAACTTCTCGCACTCAATGAACTATGTGCGATAAATGAGAGGCCGAACGATTGGTTCGACTTCCGTTTTTTTACATGATCTCTCGCATTGCTAACAGGAGCGTGCCCGATGTCCGTTTTCGCCCCCGAGAAATTCATTGCTGATTACCAGTCCGGCGTGACCGCGTTGTTCGCAGCGGCCCAACCGGCGTTCCGCGGCTTCGAGGCCGTGGTCGAGCTCAACGTGCAGGCGACGAAGGCGGCGCTTGCCGAATACGAAGACCACCTGAAGGATGCGTTCAACGGCAGCAACCCGGCGGAATTCTTCACGCGCCAGCTCGGCGCGACGCAGCAGGCGGCCGGCAAGGCGGCGTCGTACAGCCGTCACCTGTTCGACATCGCGACGGCGACGCAAGCCGAGTTCGCGAAGGCCGCGCAGGCGCAGTACGAGCAGGCCGACAAGCGCGTGAAGGACGCGCTCGGCGAATTCTCGAAGCACGCGCCGGCCGGCACGGCCCCCGTCGTCGCCGCGCTGAACTCGGCGTTGTCGGCGGCGAGCGCGGCGGCCGAAACGGTGCGTGCGGCTACGGGCCAGGTGATCGAGGCCGCGCAAAGCGGCTTCGACGCAGTCGGCGCGGCGGCAGGCACCGCCAAGTCGGCAAACGGTACGCGCAAGGACAAGGAAGCGGCCGCGCGCGAATCGGCGGCGTAATCGTGTGTAGCGGCGTATCGCGCTTGCGCGCGATACGCCGAACGGCATTCCAGCCCGCCGGAAGCCGCGTGTGCCACGCGGCGAGCGGCGGACATTTTCTTCGGCTGCCGCGCGTCGCGGCGGCTGCAAGGGCACGCGGTTCGCGGCGGCGGCATGCGGCAGGCACGGGCATGACGCAACGTGCGAGCGGGCCTGCGGCGATGCCCGGCGACCGTCGTGCCGGCGGCGCATGCCGGTCCGGCGAAAGCACGCCGGCGCTCCACGCGCAGCAACCTGCGCCGGGCCTGCGCGAACCGGCGGCGGCAAGGCAAAGTGACTCGGATTCAGGAACTGAACATGACGGAT
>NZ_JBSAXD010000058.1:0-22746 GCF_053427715.1 Burkholderia sp. MR1-5-21 | reverse complement strand
GTTCCTGTCTGTTCGTCCGGCTGCCGCCTCCTCCTGGATGAGTCGAACACATACCTGAAACTGCCTCTTCGCGTGCCGAACCGAAAAAATGCGACTTTGATACGATCAAGGTGTATCGGAACGAGAGAGTGTGGGATGAACATCGGCGATGCTTCGCGCGAATCCGGGGTCAGCGCAAAAATGATCCGGTATTACGAGCAAGTGGGTCTTCTGTCGCTGACCAAGCGTACGGATTCGGGATACCGAATCTATGGTGCGGACGAGATCCACGTGTTGCGTTTCATTCGTCAGGCCCGGCGACTCGGCTTCCTTGTCGAAGACATCCGCAAGCTGCTGACGCTCTGGCAAGACAGATCTCGCGCCAGCGCAGAAGTGAAGTCGATCGCGCTCGAACACGTGGCCGAACTCGACAAGCGTATCGCGGAGCTGACCGACATGCGCGACACATTGGCCGACCTGGCCGCGCATTGCCACGGTGATACGCGTCCCGAATGCCCGATTTTGGCGCGCCTTGCCGACACCGTGGCTGAACCAGAATAGTGCGCGGCCTCGACTCGCCGATAGCGGCCTCTTTAACAACATCAATAAAATCAATGGGTTACGAAATGTGAGAAGTGGTTCATTCCAATTCGGAATGGAATCCATGCACACATTTCACTGGCGTCGTGGTGCAACCTCGCTATAATCAGGGATAACCCTATACGGGAAATCCCTGTAAATCGATTCGCCAGGGGTCCCCCCTTCCTTGGAGAACATCATGATCGCCTATATCGTCGAAAAGCTGAGCAACTGGTTCGAATCCGCAGAACGTGAGCGCCGTGAGGCTTACCTCGCGACGTCGTCGGACGTCGTCCAGCTCGAGCAACGTATCCGTTCGCTCGAAACCAGCGGCTACTCGCTGTAATCGGAGTCCGTCAGGCGCCGCGTGGCGCCGTGTGATAAGCAAGCCCCGTGTTGACGGGGCTTTGTTTTTTTGTGCGACGGATCTGGTGGAGTCGCCCGCGTGGCGTTATGGTATGGGCCTGTTTTTCAACACGAGAGGTCAAGACCATGCGCTTTAGTCTCGATGTGCGCGGAGTGGCATGTGTGCGTGTCGGTCTGGCCGCAACGCTGCTCATTCATGCGCTCGTTGCGTATGCCGCGGCGGCGACGCAGCCGCTGGTCCTCGATACGCAACGTGGCATTCAGGACGGCAAGGGTGGATTGCTGTTGCAGACCGCGCCGCTGTCGTCCGAGCCCATCGTCGAACCGGCGAAAATGCGTGCACCGGCCGAGCAGACGCCGAGCACCTCGATACCGCTGTTTGTCGCACCCTACATCAACGTTCCCGGATGGGGAACGCCGCCGGCCGGTCAGTCGAAACCCGCGCCGCAACCGCAGCCGCGGCAACCCTGAAGCGGACGTGCGCGCTCAATTTCCCCGGTGCTCGATCGAGCACCGGGCGCCGCTGTCCTGTCCGAGCGATTCCACCAGGTAGGGCAGCGTCTCTCTCATGCTTTGCGCGAGCGTGTACGGGGGATTCAGGATGAACACCCCGCTGCCGTACAAACCCAGTCCGTCCGCCGGCGGATTCGATACCGTCAGGCTGAGGTGCAGCCAGTTGTCCGGCTGCAGCCGTTTCAACTGCTCTGGGAAGCGCTGGGATTCCGTGCGTGCGACCTGCGGGTACCAGATCGCGTAGCAACCGGTCGCAAAGCGCTTCAGGCATTCCGTCACACAGGCAAGTGTGCGCGCGTAGTCTTTCTTGTCCTCGTAGGACGGATCGATCAGCACGAGCGCACGTCGCGGCGCGGGCGGCAGCAGTGCCTTGATGCCCTCGAAGCCGTCGCCCGAGAAGATCATCGCGCGCCGGCCGGCATCACGGAAATTGTGGCGCAGCACGTCAATCTCGGTGCTGTGCATTTCGAACAGCCGCATCCGGTCCTGTTCGCGCATCATCCGCCACGCGATGTACGGCGAGCCCGGATAGAAGCGCAACTCGCCGTCGTCGTTCAGCGCACGGACTTCATCGAGGTACTCGGCGAGCACCGGAGGCAGATCCTTGTCGTTCCACAGGCGGCCGATGCCGGTGTCGAATTCCGACGTCTTTGCAGCGTAGCCGTCGCGTAGCGAGTACACGCCTGCGCCGGCGTGTGTATCGATATACCAGTACGACTTGTCTTTATTGTTCAGGTAGCGCAGCAGTTGGACGACGACAGCGTGCTTGAGCACGTCTGCGTGGTTGCCTGCGTGAAAACCGTGACGATAGCTGAGCATGACGGACTGCCTGGAACGGAAGGTGAATCGGGTAAGAGCCTGTCGATCGTACGCGGCCGGCTGGCTTCGGACGGCTGGGCGGGCGTCGACGCGGCCGCGTATTGTACGCGAGTGGCCGGCGATCGCTTCATTCGTACGCGTTGCCGATCAGATCCTCGATGTGCTGCTTGATGTCCGGTGACAGCTTGTCGACGACATCGAGTGCGTGCATGTTTTCGGCGATCTGCTCGATCCGCGACGCACCGGTAATGACCGAACTCACATGGGGATTCGTCAGCACCCAGGCGATCGCCAGCTGGCCGACCTGGCAGTCGAGTTCGCCGGCGATGCGGCCGAGCCGTTCGACGATCTCGTTTCTGGCCGGGTCGGTCAGCCGTTCACGAAGCCAGTCGTAGCCTTGCACTTGCGCGCGGCTGCCCGGCGGGACGCCATGCCGATACTTGCCCGTGAGGAGCCCAGACGCCAGCGGGCTCCAGGTCGTGAGACCGAGCCCGTAATCTTCGTAGAGCCGCGCATACTCCTGCTCCACCCGCGTACGGTGAAACAGGTTGTACTGCGGCTGCTCGACGACCGGCTTGTGCAGATGATGCCGCTCGGCAATTTCGTACGCCGCGCGGATTTCGTCCGCGCTCCATTCCGACGTCCCCCAGTACAGCGCCTTGCCGCGGGCGATCATGTCGCTCATTGCCCACACGGTTTCCTCGATCGGCGTATGCGGATCGGGGCGATGGCAGTAGACGAGGTCGACGTAATCGAGCTGCAGCCGGTGCAGCGACCCGTCGATCGCGTTCAGCAGGTACTTGCGGTTCAGCGTGTGGTACTGATTCGGCGCTTCCGCGAGCCCCCAGAAGAATTTCGTCGACACGATGTAGCTGATGCGCGGCCAGCCGAGCGACTTGAGCGCGTGCCCCATGATTTCCTCGGATTTGCCACCCGCGTAGACCTCCGCGTTGTCGAAGAAATTGACGCCGGCGTCGCGTGCAGCCGCCAGGCATTCGCGTGCCGCGCGCCGGTCGACCTGGTTGTCGTAAGTGACCCACGAGCCGAGCGAGAGCGCGCTGATCTGCAGGCCGGAGCGGCCAAGCCGTCGATAGTGCATGAGTGTCTCCCGCATGACAGGACCGACCTTAAGCTTAGGCGTTTTGAGCGCGAACGGCGGGGGCGGATCATGCACAATAGCGACTTGTCTGCCGGCGGCCGCACGACGATCGCGGCTCGTACGGCGGTTGTGCGCATGATTGACCCGATATGGAAGGAGACGTGCATGGCAGCGGATTTGAGCGGCAAGGTGGCAGTGGTGACGGGCGCCGCAAGCGGCATCGGCAAGGAAATCGCGCTGGAGCTGGCGAAGGCCGGCGCGGCAGTCGCGATCGCCGACCTGAACCAGGACGGTGCGAACGCGGTCGCTGAAGAGATCAACAAGGCGGGCGGCAAGGCGATCGGCGTCGCGATGGACGTGACGAACGAGGACGCGGTCAACGCCGGCATCGACAAGGTCGCCGAGACGTTCGGCTCGGTCGACATCCTCGTGTCGAACGCGGGCATCCAGATCGTGAACCCGATCGAGAACTACGCGTTCGCCGACTGGAAGAAGATGCAGGCGATCCACGTCGACGGCGCGTTCCTGACGACGAAGGCCGCGCTCAAGCACATGTACAAGGACGATCGCGGCGGCGTCGTGATCTACATGGGCTCGGTGCACTCGCACGAAGCGTCGCCGCTGAAGTCGGCATACGTGACCGCGAAGCACGGGCTGCTCGGTCTCGCGCGCGTGCTGGCGAAGGAAGGCGCGAAGCACAACGTGCGCTCGCACGTCGTGTGCCCGGGCTTCGTGCGCACGCCGCTCGTCGACAAGCAGATTCCGGAGCAGGCGAAGGAGCTCGGGATCAGCGAAGAGGAAGTGGTGAAGAAGGTGATGCTCGGCAACACGGTCGACGGCGTGTTCACGACGGTGCAGGACGTCGCGCAGACGGTGCTGTTCCTGTCGGCGTTCCCGAGCGCCGCGCTCACGGGTCAATCGTTCGTCGTCAGCCACGGCTGGTACATGCAGTAAGCCTGCGTCGATGCCGCGCGGCGCGCCGACGGTGTGCCGCTGCCGGCCGCTCGGTTCGGGCACAAAAAAACGCGCTCCATGGAGCGCGTTTTTCATGTCGGCAGGCGGCATCGGGCGATGCCGCCACCCGTATCGGCGTATTACTTCAGGACAGCCGCGACTGCGTTGGCGACCACGTCGAGGTTGCGCGTGTTCAGCGCGGCGACGCAGATCCGGCCCGTCCCGACCGCGTAGATGCCGAACTCGTCGCGCAGGCGGTCGACCTGCGCCGACGTCAGGCCCGAGTACGAAAACATCCCGCGTTGCTCGTTGATGAAGCTGAAATCGCGCTCGACGCCGCTCGCCTTCAGGCGCTCAACGAGGCCGTTGCGCATCGCGCGGATGCGGTCGCGCATTTCGCCGAGTTCCTGCACCCACGATGCATGCAGTTCCGGCGACGCGAGTACCGCTGCGACCACGGCACCGCCGTGCGTCGGCGGGTTCGAATAGTTCGTGCGGATCACGCGCTTGAGCTGCGACAGCACGCGCGTGGCTTCGTCCTTGCTCGACGTGATGATCGACAGTGCGCCGACGCGCTCGCCGTACAGCGAGAACGACTTCGAGAACGACGACGACACGAATGCGTTCAGGTCCGCCGCGGCGAACAGTCGCACGGCTGCGGCATCCGCCTCGATGTTTTCGCCGAAGCCCTGGTACGCGATGTCGAGGAACGGCACGAGGTTGCGCGCCTTGACGACGTCGACGATCTGCTGCCATTGCGCATCGGTGAGATCCACGCCGGTCGGGTTGTGGCAGCACGCGTGCAGCACGACGATCGTGCCCGCGTCGTAGCCGTTCAGCGCCGACAGCATGCCTTCGAAGTTCACGCCGTTCGTTGCCGCGTCGTAGTACGGGTACGCGACGACTTCGAAGCCAGCGGCTTCGAACAGCGCGCGGTGGTTCTCCCAGCTCGGATCGCTGATCGCGACCTTCACGTTCGGGTTCACCGTGCGCAGGAAATCCGCGCCGATCTTCAGCGCGCCCGTGCCGCCCAGCGCCTGGGCCGTGACCACACGGCCCGCGGCGATCAGCGGCGAATCGTTGCCGAGCAGCAGCTTCTGCACGGCGGCGTCGTATGCGGCGATGCCGTCGATCGGCAGGTAGCCACGCGGCAGGCCAGCGTCGACGCGCGCCTTTTCCGCTTCACGGACCGCGCGCAGCAGCGGAATCTTGCCTTCCTCGTTCGTATACACGCCGACGCCGAGATTGACCTTGGTTGAGCGGGTATCGGCGTTGAAGGCTTCGTTCAGGCCCAGGATCGGGTCGCGGGGAGCAAGCTGGACAGCGGAGAAGAGCGACATGATGATTCGGCAGTAGTGAAAAGAGGGTCAGGCTTTCATCGGGCGGGGCAGGCGCGGCAGGCCGCGCGCGGATGGGCACGACGCCGGAAAGCGCAGCAGTCGGACATTGTAGCGAATTCGCGGCGGTTTTTCGCATCGTGACGTGCCGATTCACGATTTCCGGCGGCTGCCGCGCGTCAGCAGCGGACAGCAGTCCGGCCGGCCGCGAAGCGCTAGAATGATCTTTTGTTTTCGCTCCGGCTGCATTCCATGTCCGAACATCATGCCGAAGTCGGCGACGCGCTCGACGAATCGAAATTCGTCACCTTCGACGGGTCGCCGTTCCAGCTGTATCAACCGTATCCGCCCGCCGGCGATCAGCCGACCGCAATCGCGACACTGGTCGAGGGCATCGAGGACGGTCTCGCATTCCAGACGCTGCTCGGCGTGACGGGCTCGGGCAAGACCTTCACGATGGCGAACACGATCGCGCGGCTCGGCCGCCCGGCGATCGTGTTCGCGCCGAACAAGACGCTCGCCGCGCAGCTCTACGCCGAATTCCGCGAGTTCTTCCCGCGCAACGCGGTCGAATACTTCGTGTCGTACTACGACTACTACCAGCCTGAAGCGTACGTGCCGCAGCGCGACTTGTTCATCGAGAAGGACTCGTCGATCAACGAGCACATCGAGCAGATGCGGCTGTCGGCGACGAAGAGCCTGATGGAGCGACGCGACGTGGTGATCGTCGCGACGGTGTCGGCGATCTACGGTATCGGCAACCCGTCCGAGTACCACCAGATGATCCTGACGCTGCGCAACGGCGACAAGATCGGCCAGCGCGACGTGATCGCCCGGCTGATCGCGATGCAGTACACGCGCAACGAGCAGGACTTCCAGCGCGGCACGTTCCGCGTGCGCGGGGACACGATCGACATCTTCCCGGCCGAGCATGCGGAGATGGCCGTGCGCGTCGAGCTGTTCGACGACGAGGTCGATACGCTGCAGCTGTTCGACCCGCTGACGGGCCGCGTGCGGCAGAAGATCGCGCGCTTCACCGTGTATCCGTCGTCGCACTACGTGACGCCGCGCGACACCGTGATGCGCGCGGTCGAGACGATCAAGGACGAACTGCGCGAGCGCCTCGAGTTCTTCCACACCGACAGCAAGCTCGTCGAGGCGCAGCGTCTCGAGCAGCGCACCCGCTTCGATCTCGAGATGCTGCAGGAGCTCGGCTTCTGCAAGGGCATCGAGAACTACTCGCGGCACTTCTCCGGCGCCGCGCCGGGCGAGCCGCCGCCGACGCTCGTCGACTACCTGCCGCCGGACGCGCTGATGCTGCTCGACGAATCGCACGTGCTGATCGGCCAGCTGAACGGGATGTACAACGGCGACCGCGCGCGCAAGGAGAACCTCGTCAACTACGGTTTCCGGCTGCCGTCGGCGCTCGACAACCGGCCGCTCAAGTTCCACGAGTTCGAGCGCAAGATGCGCCAGGTCGTCTTCGTGTCGGCGACGCCGGCCGACTACGAGCAGCGCGTGACGGGGCAGATCGCCGAGCAGGTCGTGCGGCCGACCGGGCTCGTCGATCCGGAAATCGAAGTGCGGCCCGCAAGTTCGCAGGTCGACGACGTGCTCACCGAGATCAACGCCCGCGTGAAGGCCGGCGAGCGCGTGCTGATCACCGTGCTGACGAAGCGGATGGCCGAGCAGCTCACCGAATTCCTCGCCGATCACGGCGTGAAGGTGCGCTACCTGCACAGCGACATCGACACGGTCGAGCGGGTCGAGATCATCCGCGACCTGCGGCTCGGCACGTTCGACGTGCTGGTCGGGATCAACCTGCTGCGGGAAGGGCTGGACATCCCCGAGGTGTCGCTCGTCGCGATCCTCGACGCGGACAAGGAAGGCTTCCTGCGGGCCGAGCGCTCGCTGATCCAGACGATCGGCCGTGCGGCGCGCAACGTGAACGGCAAGGCGATCCTCTACGCGGACAAGATGACCGACTCGATGACGCGCGCGATCGGCGAAACCGAGCGTCGCCGCGCGAAGCAGATCGCGTACAACGAGAAGATGGGCATCACGCCGCGCGGCGTCGTGAAACGCATCAAGGACATCATCGACGGCGTGTACAACGCCGACGAGGCGCGCGCGGAGCTGAAGGAAGCGCAGCAGCGCGCAAAGTTCGAGGACATGTCCGAAAAGCAGCTCGCGAAGGAAATCAAGCGCCTCGAGAAGCAGATGGCTGATTACGCGAAGAACCTCGAGTTCGAAAAGGCCGCCGCGACGCGCGACCAGCTCGCGGTGCTGCGCGAGCGGGTGTTCGGCGCAAACGTCGGCGACCACGTGAGCGGCGTCCAGTAAATCTTTCCAACTGTCACCGAAGACGGCCGGTAAACCACCTGTAAGCCTTGTCGGATCAGGGTTTTACATGGTTGCCGGTTTGTCCCCGCGCGCGTTCGGTGCTAAACTCCGCAAGTATTGAGAATTGTTCGCATTAGCGTTCTTTGTCGCGTTAGTGTTCGTGTTTGTCAGCAGGCCGCCCGACTGGGCGGCCTGCGCTTCTGTCAGAGAAAAACAAGGAGTGTCCATGTTGGGTTCTTCGTTCATCCGCACTTCGGTTGCGGTAGCGGCGGCGCTGGCCGCCATGTCGGCATCCGCCGCCGAATATCCGATCGGCAAGCAACAGATCCAGGGCGGGATGGAAATCGGCGCGGTGTACCTGCAGCCGATCACGATGGAGCCGGAAGGGATGATGCGCAAGGCATCGGATTCGGACATCCACCTCGAGGCCGATATCCATGCGGTCAAGAACAACCCGACGGGCTTCGCCGAAGGCGACTGGATGCCGTACCTGCAGGTCACCTACAAGCTGACGAAGCAGGGCGACACGAAGTGGAAGTCGGAAGGCGACCTGATGGGCATGGTCGCGAGCGACGGCCCGCACTACGGCGACAACGTGAAGCTGAACGGCCCGGGCAAGTACCACCTGACGATGGTCGTCAAGCCGCCGATGCAGACGGGCCACATGGCGTTCGGCCGCCACGTCGACAAGGAAACCGGCGTGGGCGCGTGGTTCAAGCCGATCACGCTCGAATACGACTTCCCGTTCGCCGGCATCGGCAAGAAGGGCGGTTACTGATCTCGCATAACGGACGGCGCGCCTCGAGCCTCGAGCGCGCCGTCGTCGCAGAGAACCAAGAATGAAATTCCCCCAGAAATTCGTTGTCGCGGCCGCCGCGCTGTTGGTCGCCGGCGCCGCGCAGGCCGCCGATCTTCCGACGTTCAAGCTCGAGATGGCGGACGGCAAGCTCAATCCCGCCCGCATCGAAGTGCCGGCCGGCCAGCGTTTCAAGATCGAGATCAGGAACACCGGCAAGGGCGCCGCCGAATTCGAGAGCGTGCAACTGCGCAAGGAGAAAGTGCTCGCGCCGGGCGCCGACTCGTTCGTCGTGGTGGCGCCGCTGTCGCCGGGCGAATACAAGTTTTTCGACGATTTCCACCAGCAGGCGCAGGGCGTGATCGTCGCGAAGTAATGCAGTTTTGTCTGCGTGCGGGCGCCCGGGTGTTCCGCACGTCAGGGAGGTATCGATGGGTCAGATCTTGTTCATCGTCTGGCGGGAGAGCGTCGAGGCGCTGCTCGTCGTCGGCATTCTCTATGCGTGGCTGAAGAACGGCGACGACGACGCGCGCCGTGGCGTGCCGTATCTGTGGGCCGGCGTCGCCACGGGGCTGCTGATGGCCGTCGGGCTGGGCGCCGCACTCGTCGGCTTTACCGAGGTGCTGTCCGGCGACGCGCAGGACTATTTCCAGACGGCGATGGTGCTGATCGCGTGCGTGCTGATCGTGCAGATGGTGCTGTGGATGCGCCGGCACGGCCGCACGCTGAAACGCGACATGGAGCAGTCGCTGCAGCAGAGCACGCGCGACTCGAACTGGTGGGGCGTCGCGGTGCTGGTCGCGCTCGCGATCGCGCGCGAGGGCAGCGAGACGGTGATTTTCCTGTACGGTCTCGGGTTCGGGCAGTCGGGCCATGTCGACGGCGGCCAGATGCTCGCCGTCATCATCGGCCTCGGCCTCGCGTTCCTGACGTTCTACCTGCTGCAGCTCGGCGGCAAGGTCTTCTCGTGGCGGCACTTCTTCCGCGTGACCGAAGTGATGCTGCTGTTCCTCGGCGCGGGCCTGTTCCAGACCGGCGTCGACAAGCTGATCGACAAGGAAATCCTGCCGCTCGGCATTTCGCAGGTGTGGGATACGTCGGCGATCCTCGACGATTCCGGCACGTTCGGCTCGCTCGTTGCGACGCTGACCGGCTATCGCGCGCATCCGGCGCTCACGAACCTGGTCGCGTACGCGGTGTACTGGGCGGTCGTGTGGCTGCTGATGAAGCGCGCGAGCGGGCGTCCGGCTGCGGCGGCGGGGCGCGCGGCATGAGCACGGTCGTCGGCGGGAAACGGGGTCTGGCGGGCCTGATCGCACAGGCCGGTCAATGGATGCAGCGCCACGGCGCACTGATCCGCGGCATCCAGTGGGTCGTCGTGGCCGTGTATGCGTTCCTGATCATCGTGCCGGCGATCATCCCGCTGCCGGATGATTCCGCGCACCTGTGGAGCAATCTGACGCTCGCCGCGCAATTCGTGTTCTGGGGCATCTGGTGGCCGTTCGTGCTGCTGTCGATGGTGATGCTCGGCCGGGTCTGGTGCGGCGTGCTGTGTCCGGAAGGGGCGCTCACCGAATACGCGAGCAAGTTCGGCCGCGGCCGCGCGATTCCGCGCTGGATCCGGTGGGGCGGCTGGCCGTTCGTCGCGTTCGGGTTGACGACGATCTACGGGCAGATGGTCAGCGTCTACCAGTACCCGCTCGCCGTGCTGTTCGTGCTCGGCGGCTCGACGGTCGGAGCGATGGTGATCGGCCTGCTGTACGGTCGCGAAAAGCGCGTGTGGTGCAAGTACCTGTGTCCGGTCAACGGCGTGTTCGGGCTGCTCGCGCGGCTCGCGCCGATGCGCTACAAGGTCGACGAGGATGCGTGGCGCCGTTCGTACAGGAACGGCGAACACGGGCGCCGCGTGATTCCGATCAATTGCGCGCCGCTCGTGCCGCTGCGCAACATGAAGGGCGGCGCCGCGTGCCACATGTGCGGCCGCTGCAGCGGGCATCGCGACGCGATCTCGCTGTCGTGGCGCTCGCCGTCCGAGGAGGTCGTGAAGCTCGGCGCGGAGCAGGCGAACAAGTGGGATACCGCGCTGATCCTGTACGGCCTGCTCGGTGTCGCGATCGGTGCGTTCCACTGGACCGTCAGCCCGTGGTTCGTGCAGATCAAGCAGTCGCTCGCAGGCTGGCTGATCGATCGCGACATCACGTGGCCGCTCGAAACCAACGCGCCGTGGTTCCTGCTCACGCATTATCCGGACCGCAACGACGTGTTCTCGTGGCTCGACGGCGGGCTCATCGTCAGCTACATCGTCGGCACGGGGCTCGTCTACGGCACCGCGCTGCTCGTGTTGCTGGCCGGTGCGACACTGATGTTGGGCCGCTTCGACCGCGTGCGGCTTCACCATCTTGCGCAGGCGCTGATTCCGCTCGCGGGGGCCGGCGTGTTTCTCGGCCTGTCGGCGACGACGCTGTCGCTGTTGCGCGCCGAACACGTGCCGCTCGGCTGGGCGTCGGACGTCCGCATTGCGATCCTGATCGGTGCGAACGCATGGAGCGCGTGGCTCGCGTGGCTGGTGACGGGGCGCTATGCGGGATGGCCGCGACGGCTGATGGCATTTGCATGGTTCGCGGCCGCGCTGGCCGTGATCGACAGCGCGTGGTGGCTGATGTTCTGGGGTTTCGGGCGCTTCTGACCGTCGGATCGATCGGCGTGTCCGGCGCGAAGTCGGCGCAGGATGCCGCGATTGCCTGGGCGGGAGCTGCCGCGCTGGCGATCTGATGCCGTTGGGCGGTGCACTGTGTACACGTGCTGCGCCAAATGAAAAAGCGACACGCCGTTGGACGTGTCGCTTTTTTTCCTTCTGCGAGAACCAAAAAAAGTGGCTTGGCTTGCTGCAACGGCTGCTTGAGTGTGTTTGCACGAAGGGGTCTAGATCTCGCGTGCAAGCCGTTACGCTGGCTAATGCCCAACACCTCTCAGGGAGGTGGTCCCCACAATACCCGGTACTTACTTCGTCAGAATCAGCTTGCCGAGCCGCGTGGCGCGCAACTGATAGGTTTCTCCGTTGTGCGCGATGCTGACGTGGCTGCGGCCTTGCAGCAGCGAATCGCTGCTGACGACCCGCGTGCCGGCATCGCGGCCCGCACCGGCAGACTTCGCCGGGGTCGTGACCGCCGCCGTCTTCTGGCGGCTGCCCCCATGGGCGCCGGTGTCGCGTCGCAAGGTCAGCGTGTTCGAGCGCATGGTGTCGGTCATTCGATTCGTTGGTTGATGTGATGCGATGGAATGAATTCTAAATGATAACCATTCCCATTCACAAAAACTCTTTATCAACCGAAATTGCGAATCCGATAGCGTAAATCAAAGAGGCGGCCGCGCGCGGCCGCCGTTGCGATCAGTGCAGGGGATCGGGATCCTTGCGCCCCTGTGCGTATTCGCGGATCAGCCGCACGGTGTCGATGTCCGCCGTGCGGTACGCTTCCTTGACGATCCCGTGGGTCTGGCGCGCGTCCTCGGTGTCGTCGCTGACGGCGAGCGTCGTGCGGTACTCGAATCGCAGGAACAACTCGTGTTCGCCGCGCTCCTCGATCGTCATCGTCAGCGAGCCGCCGATCTCGCCGTCAGCCGCGTGGATGTCGTAGCGGACCTGCTCGTTCGGTGTGAAGGTCACCCGGTCGCGGACGGTCGCGCTGCCATAGTGCAGCTCGCGTTCGAGCGTGGTTGCCGTCCGCTCGTGGACGACGCAACTGTCGAGGCCGATCACGAACAGCTGCGGCTGTTCGGCGCGCAGCACGAGGCCTTCCCAGAGCTGGTCGCGGGTCAGGGCGGGCACGGCCGGATCGTCGGCGTTGATTTGGATGAGGTGTTCGAAATTCAAGAGGACGGGTTCCTTGTGGTGGTGGACGCCACGTGGTTCAAGGACCTATTGTGACGCAAATCCGGCGCGATCGCGGCACCTGCGTCCCCGAATCGACACGGTCAGGATGCAATGCGGCCCATGCGGCCGCTCTGGTAGTCGGCGACCGCCTGCCGGATCTCTTCCTCGGTATTCATCACGAACGGACCGTAGCGCACGATCGGTTCGTTGATCGGCACGCCGCCGATCAGCAGCAGGTCGAGCTGCGCATCGCCGGCGGAAAACGTGACCGCATCGCCGTCGTCGCCGTAGACGACCATGTGGCGCGCCTCGATGGCCTGCCTGTCGGGCCCATAGAAGCCCGTGCCGGCGATCGGGTAGGCGAATACGCGATAGCCGGCCGGGACCGGCTGCGTGACCGTGGCGCCCGATTCGAGCGTGAAATGCTGGTAAAGGATCGGCGTGCGCGTCTCGATGGCTGAACGGACGCCGAATGCTTCGCCGGCGATCACCCTGACGTGCGCGCGCCCGTCCGGCGAGGTCGCGGTCGGGATGTGGTCCGCGGTGATTTCTTGGTAGCGCGGTGCGATCAGCTTGTCGCGCCGCGGCAGGTTGACCCACAGCTGGAAGCCGTGCGAGCGGCCGCCGGTGCGCGCGAAGGCCGGATCCGGCATCTCGCTGTGCACGACGCCGGCGCCGGCCGTCATCCATTGCACGTCGCCCGGGCCGAGCGTGCCTGCGTGGCCGGCGGAATCGCGATGCTGAAACCGTCCTTCGAGCGCGTAGGTCACGGTTTCGAAGCCGCGATGCGGATGGTCGGGGGCGCCCTTGGCATCGCCCGGGCCATAGTCGACCGGCCCCATTTCGTCGAGCAGCAGGAACGGATCGAAGTCCATCAGCAGCCGGGTCGGAAACGGGCGATGGACTACGAAGCCGCCGCCTTCGGTCGTGCGAAGGGCGGGGTACGTGCGGTCTAGCGAGCGAACAGTCGTCATGCGATGGGCCCTCGGAAATATGGAATAGCGCTATTTTTGAAACATACGGCTATTATATTGACCGTTTTCCCCATTGATTCACTGCAGTTCGCAATGGATTGTTCTGGAATTGGAACGATGACATGAATATCGACGCACATAACCTGAACGACCTGATGTACTTTTCGCAGGTCGTGGAGCACGGCGGCTTTTCGGCGGCCGAACGCGTGCTGGGGATCTCGAAGTCGCGCCTGTCGCGCCGCCTGACCGAGCTCGAGGCGACGCTGGGCGTGCGGCTGCTGCAACGCTCGACCCGCAAGCTCGCGCTGACGGAAGCGGGGGAGCTGTTCTACCAGCACTGCCAGGCGATGCTCGCCGAAGCGCAGGCCGCGATGAATGCCGTTCAGCAGCTGCGCGCGTCGCCGCGCGGCTCGGTGCGCGTCAGCGTGCCGGTCACGCTGTCGCAGACGATGCTGTCGCGCATCCTGCCGGAGTTCCTGCACCGCTATCCTGAGGTGAAGGTCCATATTCGTGTGACGAATCGCGTGATCGACCTGTTCGAGGACTCGATCGATGTCGCACTGCGCGTGCGCTCGGAGCCGCCGCAGAGCGCGAACATCGTCGTGCGGCCGCTGTGGCGCACCGAGCAGATGCTGGTCGGCGCGCCGAGCCTGCTGAGCCAGAATGCGCCGCCGCTCGTGCCTGACGATCTCGCCGGTTTCGAGACGCTCGACACGCCGAGCGTCGACGGCCGGCATGTGTTCAACCTGATTGCGCCGGACGGGACCCGGCACGTGCATGAACACGACCCGCGCCTCGTGACGGCCGACCTGATGACGATCCGCGAGGCCGTGCTCGACGGCCTCGGGATCGCCGCGCTACCGGAGATGATGTACGGCAATGCGCTGCGTGCGGGCCAGCTGTCGCCGGTGATGCCCGGCTGGACGCTGCCGGTGCCGCAGCTCTATGCGGTGTTCGTCTCGCGGCAGGGAATGCCGCCTGCGGTGCGGGCGTTCGTCGACTATCTGGTCGAGAAGCTCGATCACGGCGAATACCAGCAGCCGGGCTGCCCGGAGCGGGCGAAGAAGGAGGCGACCGAAGGCGCGTCCGCGGCCTGATCACGGACCTTCAAGTACTGCAAATTTGTTTTGTCATTGAAGCGTCGTCTGCAATCGCAAGTTTCAATCGCCGAGGCCTTGAATGCCTACGCGGGCGGGCCTATATTGAAATCCCAATTCGCGAAGGAAGTTCTGAGCGGAGTAAGGTGGCCGCATATGTTGCGAGCCAGATAGGGCAGAAAGCGCAGTCCGTGCAGACCACGGTAGCCGCATTTGCGTTGCTCCAGGCGCAACCGATACCGCCGAAGAGCCCGCCGCCCGAAGGCGCCCGCGTGCGCATGAAAAAAGGCCTTCATCTGGCGATGAGGGCCTTTTACTTTGGGTGCGGCCGGCGAGGTGCGGCCGGCGAGGTGCGGCCGGCCAGGCGCTGCCGGCTACGTGCGACCGGCCGAACTGTAGCCGGCCGTGTCGGTTGCGTGCGCTACTTCGCTTTGGCCTTCGGCTCCGTCACGAAGCCGAGCTTCGTCAGGCCGCCGGCCTGCGCATCGGACATCACCTCGGCGACCCGCTCATACGCCACCTTGCGATCCGCGCGCAGGTGCAACTCGGGCTGCGGTGTGCGTTGTGCGGCCTCGGCGATGCGTGCCTGTAGCTGCTCGCGCGTCACCGTGTGATCGTCCCACAGGATCGTCCCGTCGCCTTCGATCGCGACATCCACGGTCTGCGGCTTTTCTTCGACCGGCTGGCTGCTCGCACGCGGCAGGTCGATCTTCACCGCATGCTGCATTGCCGGAATCGTCACCAGGAAAATAATCAGGAGTACGAGCATGACGTCGACGAGCGGCGTCATGTTGATCTCGCTCATCACGCCATCGTCGTCATCGTCGCTGAAACCGGTGTTCATGGCCATCGTTCACCCCGCTTCAGCTGGCGCGAGCCGCAAGACGCAGGCCGTCGCGGGGCGACGACGATGCGAGGCGCGCGCCCGTCACGAAATACGCGTGCAGGCCGTGCGCGAAGCGGCGCAGCTTGCTGACGATGCCCTTGTTCGCGCGCGTGAGTGCGTTGTAGCCCAGCACCGCGGGAATCGCGACGAACAGGCCGAAGGCCGTCATGATCAGCGATTCGCCGACCGGGCCCGCGACCTGATCGATCGACGTCTGGCCGGTTGCGCCGATCACGAGCAGCGCGTGATAGATCCCCCAGACCGTGCCGAACAGGCCGACGAACGGCGCCGTGCTGCCGATCGACGCGAGGATCGCGAGGCCGCCCTGCATGCGCGCGATTCCTTCGTCCATCGTGTCCTTCAGGCAACGCGTGATCCAGTCGGATACGTCCATCCGGTCATGCAGGTGCGGTTGCGTCTGATGATGATGGTCGGCCGCTTCCTTGCCGGACAGCGCGAGCGCGAGAAACGGGTTGTCGCTCGGCGTCGATGCCGCCTGGCCGAGCTTCCTGATGCCGTCGTCGAAGTCATCCGAATGCCAGAACGCCTGTTCCGCATTCTTCGTGAGGCGGTTCAGGCGGATCACGTTCCAGCCCTTGATGACGATCACCATCCACGACAGGACGGACATCACGAGGAGCGCGATCGCGATCGCGCGTGTGACGAAATCACCTTGCGCCCAGACGTGCGCGATACCGTAGCTTTGCATTGTTGTTCCTTTTGAATCTTCCGGATGAAACAGGGTCAGTCGTCAAGCCCGAACTTGTAGGGCTGGGTGCGGGCGGCGCGAATCGCCTGGCCGTGCTCGATGTACGGGCGGCACGTCGACGCGCGCATCGCGGCGAGCGCGGCCTCGTCGAGGCGCGAATAGCCGCTGCTCTTCTGCAGTTCGATGCTTTCGATCTTGCCCGTCACGCCGACGACGAAATGCACGTAGGCCGTGCCCGATTCGCCGCGGCGGCGCGACATCATCGGATAGTCGGGTTCCACGAACGCGCATTGCAGCGTCGGCACGGTTTTCGGTGCGCGGACATCCATCGTCTCGCGGGCGGGGCCGGGTGCCGCCGACGGCGCCGCGGCGGCCGGTGCCGCAGCAGCGGGCGCCGGCGCCGGCGCCGGATCGGCCGCGGGCGTCGGGGACGGCGCGTGCGACGGAGCAACCGGTTGTGGCGTCGGCTTCGACACGGTCGGCACAGGCTTCTGCTCGATCTTGGGCTTCACGCGCGGCGTCGGCTTCGGCGGAGCCGGTTGCGGGATCGATTCGGCCGCAACGTTCTGTGCGATCGGCGCCGGCGTGAGCAGCTGTGCGGTGATCGTCCGGACTTCGACGGGTTTGGGCGGCGGCGCGTTGCGATGGAGCCAGGCTGCCGTCAGCATGACCGCGTGCACGGCGAGCACGCCGACCGCTGCGGCGATGACGCGGGGATTCATACGGGAAGCAGCCGGCCAGACGCCGGCTTGGGCGGGATGCGAAGCCTGCATGTTAGCTAGAAAGTACGGCGCCGCACGGACGGTGCAGCGGGTGACGCGGCATCACTTGCGGAAGATCAGCAACGAGATGCACACGGTGGTAACAAATCCGATCAGCAATTCCATGACGGGCTCCTTGGCAGGTAGGCCGTTGGCTCGCGCTGATGCTGGCTTGCTGACGGTGAGACGAAAGAAGGCGGCCTTGGCCGCACGGGCGCACTCGGCGCGGGTCAGGCAGCCTTGCGCTCGTAGAACGACACGGGAATCGGGTGAGCGTGATGCTCGACACCGCACCGGCTCGCACAGACGCCTTGCTCGGCCATCAGGTCACGCACGGACTCTTCGCACTTGCCGCAGCAGGTGGCCACGCCGAGTTCGAACTGGAGTTCATCGAAAGTGTTGACGCCTTCCGCGAGGGACGCGCGAATCTTGCGATCGGAAACAGACTTGCACACGCAGACGATCATGATGAGTGCGATAGCTAACGTTAATGCGAATTATTATCATTAAATTCGGTGGCGTTGACAAGCCCGATTCCGGCTTTTTTGTAACAAAACCAGACCCTTAGAGGGGTTACTGCGTGGCGCGGGCGCCGACGGTGGCGGTCAGGCGGTCGCGCAGGCTTGCGCGCGAGGGGAAGAAATGGTGACGGATTCGACCGGCGCGTCGAGGCCGAGCAGCGTCGACGCGAGTGTGCGCAACTGCCGGCCGTCGCTCGTCGAGCAGAAGCGCGGCGGCGCGGCTAGCGTGCCGGCCGGCGCGCGCAGGCCGCGTTCGTCGAGGACGCGCGCGAGCTGGCGCGCGATCGCGTCGCTCGTGTCGACGATCGCAAGGCGGTCGCCGACAAGGTCACGAACCGTTTCTGTGAAGAACGGGTAGTGCGTGCAGCCGAGCACGAGCGTATCGGCGCCGGCATCGAGCATCGGCTGCAGATAATCGTCGAGCAGCGCGCGCAATGCGGGCGAGTTCGTGTCGCCACGTTCGATCGCCTCGACGAGCCCGTGGCCGGGCTGGCAGATGAAGCGGCAGCCGGCGCCATAGCGATCGAGCAGCGCCTGGAAGCGCGCACTGCTCAGCGTCGACTGGGTCGCGAGGACACCCGCGATGCCGCTCGCGGACAACGCGGCGGCCGGCTTGATGCCCGGCTCGACGCCGACGAGCGGAATCGCGAGGCGCTCGCGGATGGCCGCGATCGACTGCGCCGTCGCGGTGTTGCACGCGACGACGAGCGCTTTCGCGCCCCGGCACGCGAGCCACTCGCCGATTGCCAGTGTGCGCTCCGTGATGAACGCCTCGTCGCGCGGACCATATGGCGCGTTGCGCGAATCGGCGACGTAGACGAACGATTCGTCGGGCAGCTGCGCACGCACGGCGCGCAGCACCGACAAGCCGCCAAGCCCGGAATCGAAGATGCCGATGGGCGCGACCGCAGGGGCCGTCGTGGCAATAACGGAAGACGTCGACATGATCGGGCGGACTGGAATGGCGGGGAAGGGCGGAGCGTGCTTACTCGGGCGAACCCATCATCGTCTGCTGGTAGTTCTGGATGCCGACCTTGCCGATCAGGTCGATCTGCGTTTCCAGCCAGTCGATGTGCTCTTCGGTGTCGTCGAGGATCTTTTCGAAGATTTCGCGCGATACGTAGTCACGAACCGATTCGCAGTAGGCGATCGCTTCCTTGCACGTCGCCTGCGAGATCTGCTCGAGCTTCAGGTCGCACTGCAGGATCTCTTCGGTTTCCTCGCCGACAAGCAGCTTGTGCAGGTCCTGCAGGTTCGGCAGGCCGTCGAGCATGAACACGCGCTCGATGAGCCAGTCCGCATGCTTCATTTCGCCGATCGACTCGTCGTACTCGTGCTTGCCGAGCTTTTCGAGGCCCCAGTGCTTGTACATGCGGGCATGCAGGAAGTATTGGTTGATCGCGGTCAGCTCGTTCTTCAGCTGTGCGTTCAGATATTCGATGACTTTCTTGTCGCCTTGCATGGCTTGTTCCTTCTTGATGGTGGGGCTTCAGAAACCGAACGATAATCGCTCGAAAGCGAAATGCCAAGTTTCCTGCTCTCGTCCGAACGGCCGTCGGCACGGGATGAGAATGAGAAGCAAAAAAAGGCCGGACATCCGTCCGGCCTTCAGATCGATCGCTTACGCAGCAGCGACAGGGATCTTGCCGATCTTCGCCTGCCACTCCTTCGGACCCGTCTGGTGAACCGACGTGCCGGACGAATCGACAGCAACCGTTACAGGCATGTCCTGCACGTCGAATTCGTAGATCGCTTCCATGCCGAGGTCTTCGAACGCGAGCACCTTCGCGTCGCGGATCGCCTTCGACACGAGGTACGCCGCACCGCCGACCGCCATCAGGTACGCGGCCTTGTGCTTCTTGATCGCCTCGATCGCGACCGGGCCGCGCTCGGCCTTGCCGATCATCGAGATGAGGCCCGTCTGCGCGAGCATCGTCTCGGTGAACTTGTCCATCCGGGTGGCCGTCGTCGGGCCGGCCGGGCCGACCACTTCGTCACGCACCGGATCGACCGGGCCGACGTAGTAGATCACGCGATTCGTGAAATCGACCGGCAGCTTCTCGCCCTTCGCGAGCATGTCGGCGATGCGCTTGTGCGCGGCGTCGCGGCCCGTCAGCATCTTGCCCGACAGCAGCAGTGTCTGGCCCGGCGTCCAGCTCGCGACTTCTTCGGGCGTCAGCGTGTTCAGGTCGACGCGCTTGCTGGTTTCGGTGTTCGGTTCCCACTGGACCTTCGGCCATGCGTCGAGCGACGGCGCTTCGAGCTTCGCCGGGCCCGAGCCGTCGAGCACGAAGTGCGCGTGGCGCGTGGCCGCGCAGTTCGGGATCAGCGCGACCGGCTTCGACGCTGCGTGTGTCGCGGTGGCCATGATCTTCACGTCGAGCACGGTCGACAGGCCGCCCAGGCCCTGCGCGCCGATGCCGAGCGCATTGACCTTCTCGTGCAGCTCGACACGCAGCTCCTCGATCCAGTCCTGCGGGCCGCGCGCGATGATTTCCTGGATGTCGATCGGATCCATCAGCGATTCCTTCGCCATCACCATCGCCTTTTCGGCCGTGCCGCCGATGCCGATGCCGAGCATGCCCGGCGGGCACCAGCCCGCGCCCATCGTCGGCACCGTCTTCAGCACCCAGTCGACGATCGAGTCGGACGGGTTCAGCATCACGAACTTCGACTTGTTCTCCGAGCCGCCACCCTTCGCCGCGACCTGCACGTCGACCTTGTCGCCCGGCACGATCTCGTAGTGGATCACGGCCGGCGTGTTGTCCTTCGTGTTCTTGCGGCCGCCTTCGGGCGGGTTCACGATCGACGCGCGCAGCACGTTGTCCGGGTGCGTGTAGCCGCGGCGCACGCCTTCGTTGATCATGTCGGTGACGCCCATCGTCGCGCCGTCCCAGCGCACGTCCATGCCGACCTTCACGAACACCGTGACGATCCCCGTGTCCTGGCAGATCGGGCGCTTGCCTTCCGCGCACATGCGGCTGTTCGTGAGGATCTGCGCGATCGCATCCTTCGCGGCCGGGCTCTCCTCGAGCTCGTAAGCGCGGCCGAGCGCCTGGATGTAGTCGAGCGGATGGTAGTAGCTGATGTACTGCAGCGAATCCGCGATGCTCTGAATCAGGTCTTCCTGTTTGATGACGGTCATGGCTGAGACTCTGTGAGGACTGTGGGGAATGCGTTGCCGGCGGCATGTTCCGCCGGTTTGCGGGACGCAGCGGCGGGGGCGTGCGTCTCGTGGAAATGGCCGGGATGCGTGTGGGTCGTCAGACGGTCGACCCACGCCATCACGAGCGCCGACACGAGGAACGACACGTGGATCGCCACCTGCCACATGATCGCGTGGGTGCTGTGCTGGTCGGGGTTGATGAAGGTCTTCAGCAGATGGATCGACGAAATGCTGATCAGCGCCATCGACAGCTTGACCTTCAGTACGCCCGCGTTCACGTGGTCGAGCCACTCGGGCTCGTCCGGGTGCCCCTCGATGCCGAGCCGCGACACGAATGTTTCGTAGCCGCCGATGATCACCATGATCAGCAGGTTCGAGATCATCACCACGTCGATCAGGCCGAGCACCGCGAGCATCACGCCGATCTCGTCGAGGCTCGCCGCATGCGACAGCAGGTGCCAGACCTCGTGCAGGAACAGGTAGGCATAGACGCCCTGCGCGACGATCAGGCCGAGGTAAAGCGGCACCTGGAGCCAGCGGCTCATGAAGATCAGTGTGGGCAGCGGGCGCATGGGACGGCGGAGGGAACGGCCAGACGGGTGTGGGTCGGTCGGTGCGGCAGACATGGTGGGTCGAACGGGCGCGGGGCGCAGGTATCGGGGGTTATCCTGGAAAGCGCGCTATTGTAACGCGTCGGCCGGCGCGGCTGCAGCGACGCGCCCCGCGGCCGGACGGAGCGCCGGGGACGGATCAGGGCGCGTCAGCGTGCATCAGGGGGCGACGCGCGGCGCGCGTTTCACGCGCAGGCTCGCGAGCACGATGCCCGTGACGACGCACGCGAGCGCGAAGCCGTGTGCGAGCGTCGGGCGCTCGCCGAGGAACACGATGCCGTAGACGGCCGCGGCGACCGGCAGCACCGCGCTGAACACGCCGGCGAGGCTGCCCGGCACGTGGCGGATGCCCTTCATCCACATCCAGAACGAGAAGATGCTGGCCGACAGCCCGTACCACACGACGAGCGCCCAGATGCTGCCCGGCACGCTCGCGTAATCGAAATGCCACAGCGCGCCCGCGCCGAGCGGCAGCATCAGCAGCAGGCCGAACAGGTGGGTATACGCGCAGATGTCGATCGGCGCGAGCGTCTGCGTGAGCCGCCGCGACAGGATCACGTAGATCGATTCGCAGCACACCGCGCCGAGCATCAGCAGGTTGCCGGTCAGCGAGCCGGCCGACGGACCCGTGGCCGACGCGCTGCCGTTCGCGAGGTTGATCGTCACGACGCCGACGATCGCGAGCGCAATCGATACGAGCGCACGACCGTTCGGTTTCTCGCGGAGGATCAGCCACGCGAACAGCGCGACGACGGCGGGGATCGTGCTCGTGATGACGCCGGCCGCGACCGCGCTCGTGCGCTGCACGCCGTTCAGCATCAGCAGCGTGAACATGAAGGTGCCGAAGAACGCCTGCAGGAACAGGTTCAGCCACTCCGCACGCTTGACCGTGCGCATCTTGACCGGGCGGAACAGCGGCCACAGCACGGCGATCGCGATCACGAAGCGCAGCGTGGCGAGGATGACGACGGGAACGAAGGCGACGATCGATTTGCCGATGCCGACGTTGCTGCCGACGAGCAGCATCGACACGATGAGGAAGAGGGCGTAGCGATTCAAGCTGGAATCCGGAAGGCGAGTTCAGTTACGATTGTAGGGTCGCGGTCGTAACAGCGTAAAGCGCGCGCCGGTGTGCCGCCGGTGGTGCCGCGTAAGTGACGGGTAAGTTCAAGCGCTTATCTTGGAACATGCCCGGACCGCTCGGTCGCCGTCGCGCGACGTGGTGCGGCGCAGCATCGCGTGCAGCCTCAGGGCCGTGCGCGGGTGGGTGGGAGACAGCGGCGCGCTAGCGCCGGCCAAGACGCGGCGCGCACGATCGCGCCGCAATCAGAGGATTCATGTTCACCAAGGGGTAGTCGATGTCTG
>NZ_JBSAXD010000057.1:0-28184 GCF_053427715.1 Burkholderia sp. MR1-5-21 | reverse complement strand
CACCGGGCTGTGCTTTTTTGTGTGCTGCGGACGCGCACCAGCGTCCGGTGCACGTCCCCGCTATCGCGTCAGGCCTCTCAGGCTTCGTACGCCGCCGGCCTCACGGTGACGGTCCGCAGCGCGGGAAAGCGCGCGGTGAACGTGCTGCCGCGCCCCTCCTCGCTCTGGATGTACAGATGGGCATCGTGCCGCTGCAGCACATGCTTGACGATCGCGAGCCCGAGCCCCGTGCCGCCCGTATCGCGCGAACGGCTGCGGTCGACGCGATAGAAGCGCTCGGTCAGCCGCGGCAGATCGGCGGCCGGGATGCCGAACCCGCTGTCCGTCACCGAGAACACCGCCTGCGAGCCCTCGCGCCGCCACGATACGAGGATTCTGCCGCCCTCCGGCGTATAGCGGATCGCGTTGGTGACAAGATTCGCGAACGCACTGAAGACTTCCGTCTGCGCGCCGGCGACCGCGAGCGTGTCGTCGACCGCGAATTCGATATCGTGATGCCCGTTCGACAGCGACTGCGCGTCTTCGCTCAGGTGGTCGAACACGGAGCGCATGTCGATCGGGCGATCGGCCGCCGGCTTGCTCTCGCCTTCGAGCTTCGCGAGCACCAGCAGGTCGGTGACGATATGGCGCATCCGCGACGCCTGCTGCTCCATCAGGTCGAGATAGCGTGTGCGGTCTTCCTCGTTGAGCGGCAGCTCGCGCATCGTTTCGAGAAAACCCGACAGCACGGTGAGCGGCGTCTTCAGCTCGTGCGACACGTTCGCGACAAAGTCGCGCCGCATCGCGTCGGTGCGCTCGAGCTCGGTGATGTCCTGCGTCAGCAGCAGCTTGCGGTTCTCGCCGTACGGGAACACCTGCACGGCGAGCACGTTCTGCCGCGCATCGCCCATCCCGTGCATCACGAGCATCTCGTCGTAGTGCTGAGAATTCAGGTAGCGGACGAAATCCGGATGCCGGACCAGGTTCGTGATGTGCTGGCGCAGGTCGCGCTTGGCGTCGAGGCCGAAATGCACTTCGGCAATCGCGTTGCACCACTCGATCTGGTCGTGGTCGTCGAGCATCGCGACGCCGTTCGGCGACGCCTGGATCGCCTGGATGAAGCGCGAATGCTGCTGCTCGACCTGCCGTACCTGCGCGTGCCATTGCTTCGCGAGCTTGTGCAGCCGGTAGTAGATTTCGCCCCAGATGCCCGGCGCGCTCGGCACTTCGCCATACACCGGCGCGTCGAGCAGGCGCCACAGGCGCTGCGTGTGGAAGGTACTGAAAAAGCCCTGGGCGACCAGCATCACGACCGCGAACACGAGCGCCGCGGTCGGGCCGGCGACGACGCCGACCAGTACGCTGATCAGCACGAGCAACACGAGCGACACGATGAAGCGCGCCCAGATGATGTTCATGATTCAGCGTCCGAAAAGTTGAAAAGCCTGTTGCGGCGCGCGATGCGCCGTCCGTGCACAACGTACGTTACGTACCTGACGCGTATTACGCGTGCTTCGCAAGCCGGTAGCCGCTGCCGCGGACCGTCTCGATCATCGCATCGCAACCGGCCGGCTTCAGTGCCGCGCGCAGGCGTTTGATATGCACGTCCACGGTGCGCTCTTCGACGAACACGTGATCGCCCCACACCTGGTCGAGCAGTTGCGTACGGCTGTGCACGCGCTCGGGATGCGTCATGAAGAAGTGCAGCAGGCGGAATTCGGTCGGGCCGAGATCGAGCTTGATCTCGCTGCCTTCCGCGTGCGCGGCGACCCGATGCGTCGCCGGGTCGAGACGCAGCCCGTTGATCGACACGACGTCCTCGGTCAACTGCGGCGCACGGCGGCGCAGCACGGCCTTGATGCGCGCCATCAGCTCCTTCGGCGAGAACGGCTTCGTCACGTAGTCGTCCGCGCCGATCTCGAGGCCGAGCACCTTGTCCTGCTCGTCGCCGCGTGCGGTCAGCATGATGATCGGGATGTGCTTGGTGCGCTCGTTGTTGCGCAGGTCGCGCGCGAACGCGATGCCGGACTTGCCCGGCAGCATCCAGTCGAGCAGCACGAGATCGGGCAGCACGTCGCTGATCAGGTTCGCCGCCTGCTCCGCGTTGTACGCGCGGATCGGGCAGTGTCCGGCATGCTGTAGATTCACCGAGATCAGCTCGGATATCGCGGGTTCGTCTTCGATGACGAGAATGTTGCTGGGCATCGGCACCTCTGTTCCTTGGAGCGAAGTTCGCTTTAACTATTGGCTTCGCGATCGAGCGTGTCGCGCGGCTGGTGCCGCACGTCGGTGCCCTTCACGATGTAGATGATGAATTCGGCGATGTTCTTCGCGTGGTCGCCGATCCGTTCGATCGCCTTCGCGATGAACAGGTATTCGAGGCCGACCGTGATCGTGCGCGGATCTTCCTGCATGTACGACACGAGCTTGCGCACGAACGCGCGGAATTCCTGGTCGATCTCCTTGTCGTCCTTGACGATCTGCGCGGCGGCGACCGTGTCGAGACGCGCGAACGCGTCGAGCGCGCGGCGCAGGATCGTCACGGCCATCTCGCCGGACACCTTGATCTCGGCGATGTTGACCGTGCGCGCGGCCGGCTCGTCGACGAGGCGGCGCACGCGTTTCGCGATCTTCTCCGCCTCGTCGCCGGCGCGCTCGAGGTTCGTAATCGTTTTCGAAATCGACATCAAAAGACGCAGGTCGCGCGCGGCAGGCTGGCGCAGCGCGATGATGTTGCCGCACTCCTGGTCGATATCGACTTCCATCGTGTTCAGGATCTCTTCGTTCGCGATCACCTTCTCGGCCGCGTTGCGGTCGAATTCGTTCAGCGCGTGCATCGCGCCCGTGATCTGCGCCTCGACGAGCCCACCCATCTCCAGCACCTTCGACGACACGGCATTGAGATCGGCGTCGAACTGGCTCGACAAATGTTTATCCGACATGGCTGTTGTTCTCCGTCATCAACCGAAACGGCCGGTGATGTAGTCTTCCGTTTCCTTGCGTACCGGCTTGATGAAGATCTTCTCGGTTTCGCCGAACTCGATCAGTTCGCCCAGGTACATGTAGGCCGTGTAATCCGAGCAGCGCGCCGCCTGCTGCATGTTGTGCGTGACGATCACGACCGTGTAGTCGCTCTTCAGCTCCGCGATCAGCTCCTCGATACGGCCCGTCGAAATCGGGTCGAGCGCCGAGCACGGTTCGTCGAGCAGCAGCACTTCCGGACGGATCGCGATGCCGCGCGCGATGCACAGACGCTGTTGCTGGCCGCCGGACAGGCCGTAGCCGCTCTGGCCGAGCTTGTCCTTCACCTCGGTCCACAGCGCGGCCTTGGTCAGCGCCCACTCGACGCGGTCGTCCATTTCCGAGCGCGTGAGCTTCTCGAACATCTTCACGCCGAACGCGATGTTGTCGTAGATCGACATCGGGAACGGCGTCGGCTTCTGGAACACCATGCCGACCCGCGCGCGCAACAGCGAGATGTCGCGCCTCGTGGTCAGCAGGTTCTCGCCGTCCATCAGGATCTCGCCTTCGGCGCGCTGCTCCGGATAGAGCGCGTACATCTTGTTGAACGTGCGCAGCAGCGTCGACTTGCCGCAACCCGACGGGCCGATGAACGCGGTCACCTTGCCTTCGGGAATGCGCATGTTGATGTTCTTCAGCGCGTGGAACTTGTTGTAGAAGAAGTTGAGGTTGTTGACTTCGATCTTCGCGTTCAGCGGCTCGAGCGGACGGCCGTCCACGGCGCCGTGCGTACCAGCCGGTGCGGCGACGCGTTCGATGGGATTCAGGTGGCTTTCTGCCATATTCATCGGATTGCTCCGCCGTTACTGTTTCGAAAAGATCGAGCGCGCCAGGATATTCAGTCCGAGCACGCCGAGCGTAATCAGGAACACGCCCGCCCATGCGAGCGACTGCCATTCCGCGAACGGGCTCATCGCGAACTTGAAGATCGTGACGGGCAGGTTCGCCATCGGCTGGCTCATGTCCCACGAGAAGAACTGGTTCGACAGCGCGGTGAACAGCAGCGGCGCCGTTTCACCGGCGATCCGCGCGACCGCGAGCAGCACGCCGGTCATGATCCCGCCGAGCGACGCGCGCAGCGTGATCTTCATCACCATCCGCCATTTCGGCGTGCCGAGCGCGAATGCCGCTTCGCGCAGTGCGTTCGGCACGAGCTTCAGCATGTTCTCGGTCGTGCGGATCACGATCGGGATCTGCAGCAGCGCGAGCGCGATGACGCCTGCCCAGCCGCTGAAACGGCCGGACTTCGCGACGACGAGCGCGTAGACGAACAGGCCCACGACGATCGACGGTGCCGACAGCAGGATGTCGTTGATGAAGCGGATCGTGCTCGCGAGCGGGTTCCTCTTGCCGTATTCGGCGAGGTAGACGCCCGCCATCACGCCGATCGGCGTGCCGACCAGCGTGCCGAAGCCGACCAGCAGCAGGCTGCCGACGATCGCATTCGCGAGGCCGCCGCCCTCGGTGTTCGGCGGCGGCGTCGATTCGGTGAACAGTTGCAGCGACAGCCCGCCGATGCCGAGGTGCAGCGTCGTATAGAGAATCCATACGAGCCACATCAGGCCGAACACCATCGCGCCGAGCGACGCGGTGAGCGCGATCGCGTTGACGATCTTGCGCTTGCGCTGAAGGCGCGCGCGCATCACATCGAGGACGGTGCCGTCGGGGCCCGGGAAATTCATGACGGGCTGGCTCATTTCGCCCCCTCACCTTTTTCGAGACGCAGCAGCATCAGCTTGGAAATCGCCAGCACGATGAAGGTGATCACGAACAGGATCAGCCCCAGTTCCATCAGCGCGGACGTATGCAGGCCCGGCGACGCCTCGGCGAATTCGTTCGCGAGCGCCGACGTGATGCTGTTGCCCGGGGAGAACAGCGACACATTGTCGAGCAGGTTCGTATTGCCGATCACGAACGTGACCGCCATCGTTTCGCCGAGCGCGCGGCCGAGGCCGAGCATCACGCCGCCGATCACGCCGGTCTTCGTATAGGGCAGCACGATCTTCCACATCACTTCCCACGTCGTGCAGCCGATCCCGTATGCCGATTCCTTCAGCAGCACGGGCGTGACTTCGAACACGTCGCGCATCACCGACGCGATGTACGGAATGATCATGATCGCGAGGATCACGCCGGCGGCGAGAATGCCGATCCCGATCGGCGGGCCGGCCGTCAGCGGACCGAGCAGCGGCACGTGCTCGAACAGGCGGCCGATCGGCTTCTGGAAATAGTTGGCGAAGATCGGCGCGAACACGAGCAGGCCCCACATCCCGTAGACGATCGACGGAATGGCAGCAAGCAGCTCGATGGCGATGCCGAGCGGGCGGCGCAGCCACACGGGCGACAGCTCGGTGAGGAACAGCGCGATGCCGAAGCTGACGGGCACGGCGATCAGCAATGCGATCACCGAGGTCACGATGGTGCCGTAGATCGGCACGAGCGCCCCATAGACATCCGAATTGGGATCCCATTCGGACTGCCACAGGAATGAGAAGCCGAACTTCTGGATGGTCGGCCACGAGGAAATGATCAGCGAGACGATGATGCCGCCGAGCAGCAGCAGCGTCACGATCGCGGCGAGCCACGCGAGGCCGCCGAACAGGACATCCCCGGTGCGGCTCGGTGCGCGTTGCGCCCCGCCTTCGGCGGACCGGGAAGACACGTATGGAATATCAGACATGGTTGCCTGTTTTTGAACGCCGGGCGCCGTGACGCCCGGCCTTACCGCACACGCTGTCCGGCCGGTACGGCCGGACAGCGAACCGCTGCAACACTTACTCGGCGATCGGCTTGCCTGCCGAGTCCGTCACCTTCACCTTCCACTGCTTGCGGATCTCGGCCGTGACTGCCGGCGGCAGCGAGATGTAGTCGAGGCTGTCAGCAGCCTTCTCGCCGTTCTTGAACGCCCAGTCGAAGAACTTCAGCGTTTCCGCACCTTGTGCCGGCTTGTCCTGCTTCGCGTGCAGCAGCACGAACGTCGCGCCGACGACCGGCCATGCGTCCTTGCCCGGCTCGTCCGTCAGGATCTGGTAGAACGACTTCGACCAGTTCGCGCCCGCGGCTGCGGCCTTGAACGTTTCGGTCTTCGGCTCGACGACCGCGCCCGACGAGTTCTTCAGGGACGTGTAGACCATCGCGTTCTTCTTCGCGTACGCCCACTCGACGTAGCCGATCGCGCCCGGCAGACGCTGCACGAATGCCGCGACGCCGTCGTTGCCCTTGCCGCCCGTGCCCGTCGGCCAGTTGACCGTCGTGCCTTCGCCGACCTTCGACTTCCACTCGCCGTTGACCTTCGACAGGTAGTTCGTCCAGATGAAGCTCGTGCCCGAGCCGTCCGCACGGCGCACGACCGCGATGTCGGTATCCGGCAGCTTGACCTTCGGGTTCAGCGCGGCGATCGCCGGGTCGTTCCACTTCTTGATCTTGCCGAGATAGATGTCGCCGAGGACCGGGCCCGACAGCGTCAGTTCACCGGCCTTCACGCCCGGCACGTTGACGACGGGCACCACGCCGCCGACCACCGTCGGGAACTGGAACAGGCCTTCCTTCGCGAGTTCGTCGTCCTTCAGCGGGGCGTCCGAACCGGCAAAATCGACCGTCTTCGCGTTGATCTGCTTCAGGCCGCCCGACGAGCCGATGCCTTGGTAGTTGATCTTCGCACCGCCGGACTGCTGGTAATCGGCAGCCCATTTCGTATAGATCGGCATGGCGAAGGTGCTGCCTGCGCCCGTGATGTCGGCGGCGTGCGCAGCGACGGCGAAAAGCGCGCCAGCCAGGCCAGCAATCGCGGTTTGCATCAATTTCATGAGACCTCCAGAGTGTGAGCGGATGACTACGGCACCGCGAAGGTTAGGGGCTGCTCATGACGGTAATGTGACAATCGATGAAACTGGCGTGACAGTAACATGACTGGTTGAAAGGCAACAGCGGACGGGGGAAAGCACGTGCCGGGGACGCGCTGGCACTGCCACAGTAGGCAAGAATTGCCGGGAAGGAAATGGTGAAATGCGCACCGCTGGGGCGAGCGCCGGCGGATTGTACCTGCTCGGCGCGAGCGCGATGCGCTTCCGCGATGGCGGTGATACAGCGAGTCAGTGAGCAAGCGGTCTGCCTGGTGGGGTCGGAAGCGCCCCCACTACGCGCGAGCGCCGCACGCACTCACACGGGTTTCGCGGAACCGGCGATGGCGCTCCGCCGGAAGCGCCCGCCGGGGCCGCTTCCCTGCTGCGGCAGGCACGGGCGGCGCGGCAACGCGACGCGCGCCGCCCCGCCCGGTGCCGGATCAGGCCGTCGCCGCGCGCACCGCGTCGGCGATCGCCTCGGCATGACGGTTCGCGTCCGCGCCCTGCTGCGCCTCGACCATCACGCGCAGCACCGGCTCGGTGCCCGACGCGCGGATCAGCACGCGGCCGCTGCCGGCCAGCGCCTTTTCCGCGTCGTCGATCGCCGCGCGGATCGACGCGCTGCCCTTCCAGTCCGCACCCGGCTTCATCCGCACGTTGATCAGCTTCTGCGGGAACAGCGTCACGCCGTCCAGCATCTGCGCGAGCGTGAGGCCGCTGCGCTTCAGCGCGGCCAGCACCAGCAGCGCCGACACGATGCCGTCGCCGGTCGTGTGCCGGTCGAGCGACAGGATGTGGCCCGACCCTTCCGCGCCCAGCTGCCAGCCGCGTTCGCGCAGCTGCTCGAGCACGTAGCGGTCGCCGACCGCCGCCCGGACGAACTGCACGCCCTCGCGCTGCAGCGCGACTTCAACGGCGAGATTCGTCATCAGCGTTCCCACCGCCCCTTCGACTCGACCGTTAGTTGCGATTCGATCCTTGACGAGGACGTACAGCAGCTCGTCGCCGTTGAACAGCCGCCCGGACGCATCGACGACCTGCAGGCGGTCCGCGTCGCCGTCGAGCGCGATCCCGAGATCGGCATGGTTCGCACGCACCGCGCGCACCAGTGCGTCGGGCGCGGTTGCGCCGACGCCGTCGTTGATGTTGAAGCCGTTCGGCGCAACGCCGATCGGAATCACGTCCGCGCCCAGCTCGTGGAACACGTGCGGTGCGATCTGGTAAGCGGCACCATGCGCACAGTCGACGACGAGCTTCATCCCGCGCAGGTCGAATGCCGCCGGGAACGTGCTCTTGCAGAACTCGATGTAACGGCCGGCCGCATCGTCGAGACGACGCGCCTTGCCGAGTCCGTCGGACGGCGCGCATTCGAGCGGCTTGCCGAGCCACGCCTCGATCGCGGCTTCGGTCTCGTCCGGCAGCTTGTTGCCGTCCGCCGAGAAGAACTTGATGCCGTTGTCGTGATACGGGTTGTGCGACGCACTGATCACGACACCCGCCGACAGGCGCAGCGCGCGCGTCAGGTACGCGACGCCCGGCGTCGGCATCGGGCCGGCCAGCATCACGTCGACGCCCGCTGCCGAAAATCCTGCCTCCAGCGCAGCCTCGAGCATGTAGCCCGACACGCGCGTGTCCTTGCCGATCAGCACCGTCGGGCGCGATCCGGATGCAACGTCGGCCGAGCCGGCCAGCACCTTGCCCGCCGCGTAGCCAAGCCGCAATACGAAATCGGGCGTGATCGGCGCTTCACCGACCGTGCCGCGAATCCCGTCCGTACCGAAATATCGACGTCCCATAAGGAATCTTCCTCCTAGTTTTGACTTATCGATGCCGCGCGGCCCCCCGCACGGCCCCCCAGATCTTCAGTGCATCGACGGTCTGGCCGACGTCGTGCACGCGCACGATCGCAGCGCCCCGCTCCACCGCGCACAGCGCGGCCGCGATGCTCGCCGCGACACGCTCCATCGGCGGCTTGCCGCCGATCACCGCGCCGAGCATCGATTTGCGCGACATTCCCGCGAGAACCGGGTACGGCCGGCCATCGGGCCGCGCGGGCGCCGTCTCCTGCAACGCGGCGAGCAGCGCATAGTTGTCGTCGACGACGGCCTTGCCGAACCCGAAGCCGGGATCGACGCAGATCCGTTCCGGCGCAATGCCCGCATCCGTCAGCGCATGCGCACGTGCCGCGAGGAATTCCCGCACGTCGGTGACCACGTCGCGGTAATCGGGCTCGTGCACCTGCATCGTCTGCGGCTCGCCGAGCATGTGCATTGCACAAAGGCCGCTGTTGCCGTCGCGCACGGCGTCGATCGCGCCGGGCTGGCGAAAGCCCCAGATGTCGTTGATCAGGTCCGCGCCGGCGGCCAGTGCGGCGCGCATCACGGCCGGCTTGTACGTGTCGACCGACAGCGGCACGTTCAGCGGCCGCAACGCGTCGATCAGCGGAATCACCCGCGCGAGTTCCTCGTCGAGCGGCACTGGCGGCGCGCCCGGACGCGTCGATTCGCCGCCGATGTCGAGGATGTCGGCCCCTTCGGCGAGCATCCGCTCGGCCTGGCGCAGCGCATCGTCGCGGACCAGGAAACGGCCGCCGTCGGAAAACGAATCGGGTGTCGCGTTCAGGATGCCCATCACGAGCGGGCGCTCGAACGTCAGCGTGAAGCGGCCGCACTGCAGCGGCGCAGGAATGAATGCGGGAGAAACGGAATCGGACACGAGCAACCAGCGTGTAATGAAAGCAAAACGGGCCGGTGTGAAGCCACACCAGCCCGTGAACGGTGCTACCGCGAAACTTATGCCGGCGATGCAGGCGCCGTCGCGCTGCCCGGCTTGACCTCGGCACCGGTGCCGCCCGACGACGGATCGCTGCCAACGGCCGGCGAGCTCTTCGGCGAGCGCGGCGGACGTCCTTCCATGATGTCGTTGATCTGATCGGCGTCGATCGTCTCCCACTCCATCAGGGCGGCCGTCATCGCCTCGACCTTGTCGCGGTTCTCTTCGAGCAGGCGGCGAGCGAGGCCGTACTGCTCGTCGAGCACGCGGCGGATTTCCGCATCGACCTTCTGCTGCGTCGCTTCCGAGATCGTCCGCGTGAAGCCGCGGCCGAACGGGCTGGCGTCGTTCTCGTCGTCGACGTAGACCATCGGCCCGAGCGCGTCGGTCATGCCGAAACGGGCGACCATCGCGCGTGCCGTCTGCGTCGCCTTGTTGAAGTCGTCCGACGCGCCGGTGCTGATCAGATCCATGAACAGTTCTTCAGCCACGCGGCCGCCGAACAGGATCGCGAGGCGGTCGAGCAGGTAATCCTTCGAATACGTCTCGTTGTCATGCTCCGGCAGCTGCCACGTGACACCCAGCGCACGGCCGCGCGGGATGATCGTGACCTTGTGCACCGGATCGGCCTTCGGCAGCAGCTTCGCGATCACCGCATGGCCCGACTCGTGGTACGCGGTCGCGCGCTTCGCTTCCTCGCGGATGACCGCCGACTTGCGCTCCGGACCCATGAAGATCTTGTCCTTCGCGTCCTCGAAGTCCTGCATCTCGACGATCCGCTTGCCGCGGCGGGCGGCGAACAGCGCGGCCTCGTTGACGAGGTTCGCGAGATCCGCACCCGAGAAGCCCGGCGTGCCGCGCGCGATCACTGCCGCGTCGACGTCGTTCGCGATCGGCACCTTGCGCAGGTGGACGCGCATGATCTGCTCGCGGCCGCGGATGTCCGGCAGGCCGACATAGACCTGGCGGTCGAAACGGCCCGGACGCAGCAGCGCCTTGTCGAGCACGTCGGAACGGTTGGTCGCGGCGATCACGATCACGCCCGAATTCGCCTCGAAGCCGTCCATCTCGACGAGCATCTGGTTCAGCGTCTGCTCGCGCTCATCGTTGCCGCCGCCCATGCCGGCGCCGCGATGACGGCCGACCGCGTCGATTTCATCAATGAACACGATGCACGGCGCATGCTTCTTCGCCTGCTCGAACATGTCGCGCACACGGGCCGCGCCAACGCCGACGAACATTTCGACGAAGTCCGAACCCGAGATGCTGAAGAACGGCACCTTCGCTTCACCGGCGATCGCGCGAGCGAGCAGCGTCTTGCCGGTACCCGGGGGCCCGACCAGCAGCACGCCGCGCGGAATGCGGCCGCCGAGTTTCTGGAATTTCTGCGGATCGCGCAGGAAGTCGACGAGCTCGGACACTTCTTCCTTCGCTTCGTCGCAGCCCGCGACGTCGGAGAAGTTGACCGCGTTGTTGTTCTCGTCGATCAGCCGCGCACGCGATTTGCCGAACGAGAATGCGCCGCCTTTGCCGCCCCCCTGCATCTGCCGCATCATGTAGAACCAGAAGCCGATGATCAGGATCGTCGGCCCGAGGTAATACAGCGCGGACATCAGCGCGTTCGGCTCGTCGTCGGCCTTGCCGCTGACCTGCACGCCATACTTCATCAGATCGCCGACCATCCAGATGTCGCCGGGCGACACGATCTGGTATTTCTGGCCATCAGCGGGAGTGACGGTGAGGTTGCGCCCCTGCACGACGACATTCTTGACCTTGCCGTTCTTGGCGTCGTCCATGAACTGCGAATAGGACACGCCTTCCTGGACGCGGGGCTTGTCGAACTGCTTGAACACCGTAAACAGCACCAGTGCGATCACCAGCCACACTGCTGCTTTCGAAAACATGTTGTTGTTCAAAGCACCACTCCTTCACTCGTAGACGAGCGCCTACATTTTCCTTGCGGCGCCCCTCAGGCATTCTAATCCAGTCCGACCACCCTCGCCATAAGCATTGACAACCGTCGCGATAGCGAATTGCTTGTCTGGCAAGGGCCGGAGCCCGTTTGCGGTCCCTGGTCCGTCAGCGCGGATGCTTCAGGTGCCGCCCCAAAATGAACGTCTCGGACGATTTGTCGCGGGACGCCTTGGGCTTGCGCGGCGCGACCGTCTTGAACTGCTGCTTGAATTTCTCGACGATCTGGCTGTAGCCGCTGCCGTGGAAGCATTTCACCAGCAGCGCGCCTTCCGGCTTCAGGTGATTCTGCGCGAAATCGAGCGCGAGATCGCACACGTGCTCGATGCGCGCCGCATCCGCAGAAGCGACTCCGGACAGGTTGGGGGCCATGTCGGAAATTACAAGGTCCACCTCGCGCCCTTCGAGGACGGCCTCAAGTTGATGCAGCACCTCGTCCTCGCGGAAGTCGCCCTGGATGAAGTGCACGTCGGCGATCGGCTCCATCGGCAGCATGTCGAGCGCGACGATCGTGCCGTCGATCCCGCCCTCGCGCGCCGCGTCGCGCTTCTTGCCCTGCGCGAGCTTGTTGCGCGCGTACTGGCTCCAGCTGCCGGGCGCCGCGCCCAGATCGACGATCACCTGGCCCGGACGGATCAGCTTGTCCTGCTCGTCGATTTCCTTCAGCTTGTACGCGGCGCGCGCGCGATAGCCCTCCCGTTGCGCCATTTTGACGTACGGGTCGTTGATGTGGTCATGCAGCCAGTGCTGGTTGAAGCGGTTCTTTGCCATTCGAGAGAGAGATTACTGCCATTTGCTTCGTGAAGCCGCGCTTTTGGCGGATAATACGCGTCTTCTTCGCGCGGCTGCGGCCTCAATCAGGCCCAAGCCGCGATTTTACGTGGTTTCGGCGCGCGGCTCATGCGGCATATGCCCGTGTTGCGCGCCCCTATTTTGAATTCGACATTCCATGCCCGCCCTTTCGCTTACTCCCGCCGAGCGCTCCGCGCTGCGCTCCCAGGCCCATGCGCTCAAGCCGGTCGTGCTGATCGGCGCCGAAGGGCTCACCGACGCCGTGCTGAAGGAAATCAAGGTGCACCTCGATGCGCACCAGCTGATCAAGATCCGCGTGTTCGGCGACGAGCGCGACGCGCGCATCGCGATCTACGACGAGATCTGCGACCGGCTGAGCGCCGCGCCGATCCAGCACATCGGCAAGCTGCTCGTGGTCTGGAAGCCCGAGGCAGCAGCCCAGGCGCCGGCTCGCGGCCGACGCAGCAACACGCTGCCGAGTGTGGCTGAAGCCACCGCCGACAAGAAGGGCCGCGCGCCGCGCGTCGTCAAGGTCGTCAAGGTGTCGCCGAACGCAAGCCCGGTGCGCCGGCCGAAGCCGCAGAAGGTGACGGTGCGCGGCAACGAGCGCGTGACCGCCGGCGGCAACGTCAAGCGCGCGAAAAAGCGCCAGACGAGCACGAAGCGCCCGTTCCAGGACAAGTAAGCCGTCCTTGCGCCGGCCCGCCTTTGCGCGCGGCCCGGTGTCCGCCGGCCCGCGCGGCGCTCATGCGTCGCGCGCCGGCAGCCTCCAGAGCAGCATCAGTCCCAGCACGCTCTCGACCAGGTAGAACAGGCTCGAGACCCCGTGCAGCATCCCGAAGCG
This sequence comes from Burkholderia sp. MR1-5-21, assembly GCF_053427715.1. NCBI lineage: Bacteria > Pseudomonadati > Pseudomonadota > Betaproteobacteria > Burkholderiales > Burkholderiaceae > Burkholderia > Burkholderia sp. MR1-5-21. The sequence continues at coordinate 14,963 of NZ_JBSAXD010000057.1, read as the reverse complement.
CTTCGCGTATGGCGAGTTCGCGATATCGGTGCCCGCGTCCATCGCGGCCACCCGCAGCGCGTTCATGAACGGCTGCAGCGCGAAATACCCGATCAGCACGCACGCGACCATCGCCGCGAGAATCCAGCGCACGCGACGGTATTCGTCGACGCCGCGCCGCACCTGCTGGTTCGACAGCGCGAGCAGCAACACGCCGCACACCGCGCCGAGTATCGCCTCGATGCGGAACAGCTGCGCGGCGACCGAGCCGGCCGTCATCCGCTCGAGCGTATTGAACAACACGGGCGCGACCGCATACCCGATCGTCAGCAGGCTGCCGACCCAGACGGCCGACAGCAGCCGGAACACGCGGTGCGGCATCGTGTCGCCCCGCTTCAGATGTAGCTGACCGAGATGATTTCGTACTCGCGCACGCCGCTCGGCGCCTGCACGGCCGCGACGTCGCCTTCGGACTTGCCGATCAGCGCGCGCGCGATCGGCGAGCTGACCGAGATCAGGCCATGATCGATGTCGGCTTCGTCGTCGCCGACGATCTGGTATTTGACGGTGTCGCCCGACTCGAGATCCTCGAGTTCGACCGTCGACGCAAAGACCACGCGGCCGTCCGCGTCGAGCACGGTGGGATCGATGACCTGCGCGGCCGACAGCTTCGATTCGATTTCCGCGATACGACCCTCGATGAAACCCTGCTTTTCCTTCGCGGCATCGTATTCGGCGTTTTCCGACAGATCGCCCTGCGCGCGAGCCTCCGCAATCGCATTGATCACGGCAGGCCGCTCGACGGACTTGAGACGCTGCAATTCATCGCGCAGTTGTTCTGCGCCACGCTTTGTCAACGGAATGGTGCTCATAAACGGCTCAATCGCTAAAAACGGCTATAAAAAAAATCACCGCGATTAAGCGCATTCCCGGCTGACCGGAAACGCCGCTTAATCGCGGCACGTATTGCTTCGACAGGTAACTGACTGCTTAGTTTAGGCGAGCGTGAAGACCTTGTAAATCATAGACTTCCAGGTCCTTCAGGTAACGCAAGCCTTCGACCGCCGCGCGCGCGCCGGACATCGTCGTGTAGTACGTGACCTTGTGCGCCTGCGCGCTCATCCGGATCGAACGCGAGTCGGCGATCGCCTGGCGCGTCTCGTCGACCGTCGTGAACACGAGTGCGATCTCGCCGTTCTTGATCATGTCGACGATGTGCGGACGGCCGTCCTTCACCTTGTTGACGACCTTCACCGGCACGCCCGCCGCTTCGATCGCGGCAGCCGTACCCTTCGTCGCGACGATCGGGTAGCCGAGGTCGTGCAGCATGCGCGCGACTTCGACTGCCTTCGGCTTGTCCGCATCCATCACGGTCAGCAGCACCGTGCCCGATTCCGGCAGGCGGGAACCCGCCGCGAGCTGCGACTTGAACAGCGCCTCGCCGAACGTCTGGCCGACGCCCATCACTTCGCCGGTCGAACGCATTTCAGGCCCGAGCACCGGGTCGACGGTCGGGAACTTCACGAACGGGAATACCGCTTCCTTCACGCTGAAGTACGGCGGCTCGACTTCCTTCGTCACGCCCTGCTGCGCGAGCTTCTGGCCGACCATCGCGCGTGCGGCGATCTTCGCGAGCGGCAGGCTCGTCGCCTTCGACACGTACGGCACCGTGCGCGACGCGCGCGGGTTCACTTCGAGCACATAGATGATGTCTTCCTTCGAGCCGTCCGCCTGCGGCACCTGCTGGATCGCGAACTGCACGTTCATCAGGCCGACCACGTTCAGCGCCTTCGCCATCGCGCCCGTCTGGCGCTTCAGTTCGGCGACGGTTTCCTTCGACAGCGAGTACGGCGGCAGCGAGCATGCCGAGTCGCCCGAGTGGACGCCCGCCTGCTCGATGTGCTCCATCACGCCGCCGATGAACACGGCATCGCCGTCGCAGATGCAGTCGACGTCGCATTCGATCGCGTCGTTCAGGAAGCGGTCGAGCAGCACCGGCGAATCGTTCGACACCTTCACGGCCTCGCGCATGTAGCGCTCGAGGTCGCGCGGCTCGTGGACGATTTCCATCGCGCGGCCGCCGAGCACGTACGACGGACGCACGACGAGCGGGTAGCCGATTTCGGCCGCCAGCGCGAGCGCTTCGTCTTCGGCGCGCGCGGTGCGGTTCGGCGGCTGGCGCAGGCCGAGGTCCTGCAGCAGCTTCTGGAAGCGTTCGCGGTCTTCGGCCGCGTCGATCATGTCCGGCGACGTGCCGACGATCGGCACACCGTGCGCCTCGAGGTCGAGCGCGAGCTTCAGCGGTGTCTGGCCGCCGTACTGGACGATCACGCCGACCGGCTTTTCCTTGTCGACGATCTCGAGCACGTCTTCCAGCGTCAGCGGCTCGAAGTACAGGCGGTCGGACGTGTCATAGTCGGTCGACACCGTTTCCGGGTTGCAGTTGACCATGATCGTTTCGTAGCCGTCCTCGCGCATCGCGAGCGCCGCGTGCACGCAGCAGTAGTCGAACTCGATGCCCTGGCCGATCCGGTTCGGGCCGCCGCCCAGCACCATGATCTTCTTGTTCGTGGTCGGCTGCGCCTCGCACTCTTCCTCGTAGGTCGAGTACATGTAGGCCGTCTTCGTCGCGAACTCGGCCGCGCAGGTGTCGACGCGCTTGTAGACCGGGCGCACGTTCAGCTCGAGACGGCGGCGGCGCACGTCTTCCGGCGTCCCGCCGAGCAGCTTCGCGAGGCGGCGGTCGGAGAAGCCGCTCTGCTTCAGGTAGCGCAGTTCGTCGAACGACAGCGATGCGATCGTGCGGCCCGAGAGGGCCTTTTCCTTCTGGATGATCTGCTCGATCTGCGCGAGGAACCACGGGTCGATCGCCGTTTCCGCGAAGATTTCCTCGGCCGTCATGCCGATGCGGAATGCATCGCCGACGTACCAGATGCGGTCCGGGCCCGGCTCGTGGATCTCGATCGCGATCTCGTCGCGGTTGGTCGACTTCTCGTCGAGACCGTCGACGCCGACTTCGAGGCCGCGCAGCGCCTTCTGGAACGATTCCTGGAACGTGCGGCCGATCGCCATCACTTCGCCGACCGACTTCATCTGCGTCGTCAGGCGCGAATCGGCTTCACGGAACTTCTCGAACGCGAAGCGCGGGATCTTCGTGACGACGTAGTCGATCGTCGGCTCGAACGACGCCGGCGTCTGGCCGCCGGTGATTTCGTTCTTCAGCTCGTCGAGCGTGTAGCCGACGGCCAGCTTTGCCGCGACCTTCGCGATCGGGAAGCCGGTCGCCTTCGACGCGAGCGCCGACGAACGCGACACGCGCGGGTTCATCTCGATGACGACCATGCGGCCGTCCTTCGGGTTGATCGAGAACTGCACGTTCGAGCCGCCCGTGTCGACGCCGATCTCGCGCAGCACCGCGAGCGATGCGTTACGCAGGATCTGGTATTCCTTGTCGGTGAGCGTCTGCGCCGGCGCGACCGTGATCGAGTCGCCGGTGTGCACGCCCATCGGGTCGAGGTTCTCGATCGAGCAGACGATGATGCAGTTGTCGGCGCGGTCGCGCACGACTTCCATCTCGTATTCCTTCCAGCCGAGCAGCGATTCCTCGATCAGCAGCTCGCGCGTCGGGGAGAGATCGAGGCCGCGCTTGCAGATCTCTTCGAACTCTTCGCGGTTGTACGCGATGCCGCCGCCCGAGCCGCCGAGCGTGAACGACGGACGGATCACGACCGGGTAGCCGCTGCCGCCCGTCTCCGCCATGATCTCCGCGTGCACCTTGGTCGCCTCTTCCATCGAATGCGCGATGCCCGACTTCGCGGAGCCGAGACCGATCTTGGTCATCGCCTCCTTGAACTTCTGGCGGTCTTCCGCCTTGTCGATCGCTTCCGGCGACGCGCCGATCAGCTCGACGCCGAACTTCTCGAGCACGCCGTGGTGATGCAGGTCGAGCGCGCAGTTCAGCGCGGTCTGGCCGCCCATCGTCGGCAGGATCGCGTCCGGGCGCTCCTTCTCGATGATGCGCGCGACGACTTCCCACGTGATCGGCTCGATGTAGGTCACGTCGGCCGTGTTCGGGTCGGTCATGATCGTCGCCGGGTTGCTGTTGACGAGAATGACCTTGTAGCCTTCCTCACGCAGTGCCTTGCACGCCTGCGCGCCCGAATAGTCGAACTCGCACGCCTGGCCGATGATGATCGGGCCGGCGCCGATGATGAGGATGCTGTTGATGTCTGTGCGTTTTGGCATGGCTTGAGAATTCAATAAGTAATCGTTGTCGTGTGGCGGCCGGCTGCGCTCAGCTCATCGTCGCGAGCGCGAGCTTCACGGAGAAACCGATGAACAGGCCGCCCACGCTGCTCGCCGCGCCTGCCGCGAGCTTGCGGCGGCGGCGGAAATGCTCGGCGAGCCGCGCACCCGCGAAGATCAGCGTGCTCAGGTACAGGAAGCTCGCGCACTGCGCGATCGCCCCGAGCACGAAGAACGGCAGCGCGGGATGCGGGAACGCCGGATCGACGAACTGGATGAAAAACGAGATGAAGAACAGGATCGCCTTCGGATTCAGGAGGCTCACGACCAGCGCCTTGCGGAACGGCTTGTCGAAAGACCGCTCGCCGTCGACCGCGCGCGGTGCTTCGACAGCCGCGTCGGCCGCGCCGGCCGGCGCGCGCAGCTTGCGCCACGCGCCGCGCAGCATGCCGGTGCCGATGTAGAGCAGATACGCGGCGCCGCCGTACTTGACGACGGAGAACAGCAGCGGATTCGCCTTCAGCAGCGACGCGACGCCGGCCGCGGACAGCACCATCAGCACGGTGTCGCCGAGGAACACGCCGCAGGCCGCGCGATAGCCGGCCTTCACGCCGCGCTGCGCCGCGAGCGCCAGCACGTACATCGAATTCGGCCCCGGCAGCAGGATGATGAAGATCACGCCGAACACGTAGGTCCAGAGATCCGTGATGCCGAGTGCATGGCCGAACATGATGCGAGCCTCCTGTGCTTCAGTCAGTTAAGCGCTGCGCTGCTTCGCCGCGTCCATCAGCGCGGTGAAGCGGTCGAACAGATAGCCGATGTCGTGCGGGCCCGGCGATGCTTCCGGGTGACCCTGGAAGCAGAACGCCGGCTTGTCGGTCAGCTCGAAGCCCTGCAGCGTGCCGTCGAACAGCGACACGTGCGTCACGCGCGCGTTGGCCGGCAGCGAGTCGGCGTCGACCGCGAAGCCGTGGTTCTGCGACGTGATCACCACGCGGCCGTCGCCGAGATCCTTGACCGGGTGGTTCGCGCCATGGTGGCCCGTCTTCATCTTGAGCGTCTTCCCGCCGACCGCGAGACCCATGATCTGGTGGCCGAGGCAGATGCCGAAGGTCGGCACGCCGCGCTCGATGAACTCCTTCGCCGCCGTGATCGCGTAGTCGCACGGCTCCGGATCGCCGGGGCCGTTCGACAGGAAGATGCCGTCCGGATTCAGCGCGAGCGCTTCCGCCGCGCTCGCCTGCGCCGGCAGCACCGTCACGTGGCAGCCGCGCTCGGCGAGCATGCGCAGGATGTTGTACTTGACGCCGAAGTCGTACGCGACGACGCGGTACTTCGGCGCTTCCTGCATCCCGTAGCCGCTGCCGAGCTTCCATTCGCTCTGCTTCCACTCGAACGGCTTCGTGGTCGACACGACCTTCGCGAGGTCCATGCCGGCGAGGCCCGGGAACGAGCGCGCGAGCTCGATCGCCTTCGCCTCGTCGTCCGAGCCGGCGAGGATGCAGCCGTTCTGCGCGCCCTTGTCGCGCAGGATGCGGGTCAGCTTGCGGGTATCGATACCGGCGATCGCGACGACGCCTTCGTCGCGCAGGTAATCGCCGAGCGTGCGGTCCATGCGGAAGTTCGACGCGAGCGCGGGCAGATCGCGGACGATCAGGCCGGCGGCATGGACTTTCGTGGCTTCGACGTCCTCGGCGTTGACGCCGACGTTGCCGATATGCGGATAGGTGAGCGTGACGATCTGGCGCGCGTAGCTCGGGTCAGTCAGGATTTCCTGATAGCCGGTGATCGCGGTATTGAACACGACTTCGCCGATCGTATGGCCAGCGGCCCCGATCGAATAACCACGAAAGACCGTGCCGTCGGCGAGTGCGAGCAAAGCGGGAGAAAAAGACGGCAACACGGGAGGCTCCTTGGGGAACACCCTGCTGCCGACCTGTCTACCCTGCCGCACGAGCGCCGCGCTGCGTAGGCGCGCGCGGTCGCTAGCTGGACACGGCCTGCGCTGTCGACACGCGAACCCGGCGCGGCGCGCACGAGGCTTCGCGGCATCGCCCGGCAAGCGGCGTGCGGCGGATGAAAGGGATGAGTGAGGTAGGCGCTAGGGTGCGAGGTTGATCAGCACAAACTTTCAAATTATAGCCTGAAAATGGCCCTATCTTCAATTGATCGGGCCGTTGTTCCGCCATGGAGGCCGCATCTTCCGATCGACGAAGCCGCCCCGGTCCCATTGACGACGTGGCCCGCTCGATTCGACCGCGATGAACCGGCAGGACGAATCGGCGGTGGCCGCCGCGCGTTGCAGCCCGATTGCAGCCCCGCTTCGGACCCGATTCGGACCCGATTCGGACCCGCCCCGGATACATTGCGGCCCCATTTCCGGAACTGCGCCACGCTCCAGCGTACCCCTCTATCGGCTCGCTTGACCAGTGGCGGGCACCCGCGCAGGCCACACGTACCAGACCGCGCTTGCGATCTGCAGCGCGAGCAGCACGGCCCATGCGTTCAGGTGCGCGGCGGCCGGATAGCGGCCGTCGACGGCCGGCCAGCGCGACAGCACCGCGCCGACACCGATCTGGAACGCGAAGATCAACAGGAAGATGACCAGCGTGAGCGTCGTGTTCGCGCGCCCGATCAGGTGCGCCGGGAAATGCCCGGCCATCACCGCGTAAGTCAGGATCCCGACCCCGCCGAACATTCCGTACGCAGCCCACAGAACCGCCGCCGGCAGCGGCACGCGCGCGACGATCGCCAGCTGCGTCGCGACGAACAGCGCCATCCCGACACCGCAGAACGCGTATACCGACACGCCGCGCCGCTCCAGCGCACGCGCCGCAGCGCCGAAGCCGACGCAGCCGGCCATCATCGCGAAGCCGAGCACCGACACGAGGCGCGCCGCATGCGGCGCGTCGAGCCCGGCGACGTCGCGCAGGTACGGCCCGACCCACAGCGACTGCATCGCATAGAACACGCCCTGCGTGACGACCGAGAACGACGCGATCTTCCAGAACGCACGGCTCGACAGGATGTGCCAGGTGCCCTTGAACTGGCTGACGATGCCGCCCTGGTGCCGGGTCCGCTTCGCTTCGGGCGCGCCGAGCCAGATCGCGGCCGCGACCGCGAGCGTCATCACCGCGAGCCCGCCGCACACCGCGCGCCAGCTCGTCCAGCCGAGCAGCCAGTTGAGCGGCGAACCGACCGCGACGCCGCCGAGCCCGCCGACCGCCATCACGAGCCCGTTGACGAGCGGCAGCCGGCCGATCGGGAAATGCTCGGCGAGCGCCTTGAACGCCGCGCCGAGACAGACGGACACGCCGACGCCGATCAGCAGCCGGCCGGCCATCATCGTGCCAAGCCCGTGCGCGGCGCCGAACACCGCGGCGCCCGCGGCGGCGAACAGCAGCATGCCGGCCGCGACGCGGCGCGAGCCGAAATGGTCGAGCAGCACGCCGGCCGGAATCTGCGCGCCGGCAAAGCCGAGGAAATAGAGACTGGTGAGCAGGCCGAGATCCGCGGCCGACAGCCCGAGTTCGTGCGTGACGAACGGCGCGAAGCCGAGATTGACGCCGCGAAACACATAGGACACGAAATACCCGATCGCGAACAATCCGAGCACCCTCACCTGCACCAGCGACATTTCCTCTCCCTCCGATACCGCGCGATTCACGCAGTCCACGCGACGCGCACAAACGAAAACGCCGTCACCTCGGTGACGGCGTTTTCGTCAGATGATATAGCATCCGGGCGGCGCGAGTGGCCGCGTCGGGCAAGCCGCTTACTTCTTCTTGCCCTTGTGCGTCGCGGCCGCCTTCGGTGCGGCCTTGCCCTTCGCCGCCGGCTTCGCGGCGCCGTGCTTCGCCTTGCCGCCGGTCGACAGGCTCGCGCGCTCGATATGCCCGCCACCGACCGACGTCGCGATCTTTTCCGGACCGGGCTCCGACGGCATCGCGCGACCGACCGGCACATGCAGCACGAGCGTCTGGCCCGGCATCACGAGATCACGGTGCGTGCGGTTCCATGCCTTCAGCTGGCCGACCGACACGCCATAGCGGCCAGCGATCGTCGCCATCGCCTGCTTGCGGCGCACGCGGATCAGCATCTTGCGCGTGTCCGGCACGTCCGGTTCCATCGCCAGCACGCCGTTTTCAGCGACGTCCGCGCTGATGTCCTCATCGTCATCATTGCCGCGCGGCACGACGATCGTCGAACCCGGCTTCAGGCGCATGCCGGCCGGAATCTTGTTCACCGACATCAGCGTGTCCGCATCGACGCCGATCTTCTCGGCGATCGCCGCCGGGCGCGCGCGCTCGGTGACGGTATAGGTCGTCCACGTCGACAGCTGGCCGTCGTACGACTTCAGGCTCTTCTCGAATGCGGCCGCGTTGTCGAACGGCAGCAGGATCTGCGGCTCGGTCGCACCGAGGATCACCGGCTTCGCGAACGACGGGTTCAGCGACTTGAATTCGTCGAGCGGCAGGTTCGCGAGTTTCGCGGCAACCGTCACGTCGATGTCGCGCGACGTCGTGACCGTCACGAAATACGGGTGGTTCGGGATGTCCGGCAGCGTGAGGCCGAACTGCTGCGGGTTCGCGATGATGTTCTTCACCGCCTGCAGCTTCGGCACGTAGTTGCGCGTCTCGTTCGGCATCCGCAGGCTCAGGTAATCGGTCGGCAACCCGGCCGCCTGGTTGCGCGCGATCGCGCGCTGCACGTTGCCCTCGCCCCAGTTGTACGCGGCGAGCGCGAGATACCAGTCGCCGAACATGTCATGCAGGCGCGACAGGTAGTCGAGCGCCGCGCTCGTCGACGCGAGCACGTCGCGCCGCTCGTCCTGCCACATGTTCCGCTTCAGGTTGTACGTGCGGCCCGTGCCCGGCATGAACTGCCACATGCCCGCGGCCTTCGCGACCGACAGCGCCTGCGGGTTGTACGCCGATTCGATGAACGGCAGCAGCGCGAGCTCGGTCGGCATGTGGCGCGCCTCGAGCTCCTCGACGATGTGATACAGGTACTTCTGCGAGCGCTCGGTCATGCGCTGCACGTAGTCCGGGCGCTGCGTATACCACGTGGTCTGCATGTCGACGAGGTCGGTCTGCAGGTCGGGCATCTGGAAACCGCGGCGAATGCGCGCCCACAGATCGGTGTCGGCGCTGGTCAGGTCGCCGACGGACTGCTTGTCGACATCGACGGTTTCTTTGGCGGTGGCGGACTTGCGGAGGTAGGTGGCGGCGTCCGCCTGGGGATCGGCGGCGGAATTGGCGACAGGTCCCTGGCTCGCACATGCGGCGAGCAACAGAACCACCATCGCACTCAATAAAAATCGCATGAAAATCTCGGGTTCCGGCATCTGGAAATTGCAGGCGATACTACGGAAGTGCGTGCTTCACGTCAATAAAAACACCGAAAACTCAGCGAAATCTGATATTTGGAGCAATTTTTACAGACTCCGGATGAGCTTTGGAGTCCTCCGGAAAAACATCATCGGAACCGGTTTTTCCATTCGCGCATCAGCGTGAATGCCTTCAGTCGATCCGGCACCGTTTCGTGCAGCTGCGCTTCGAGCGTCGCGTGAATCGCGGCGCTGTCGGAACGCATGAACGGGTTCACCGCGCGCTCGTGCGCAATCGTCGTCGGCAGCGTCGGCACCCCGCGCGCGCGCCGCGCGGCCGCCTCGTCGCGCCATGCCGCGAGCGCCGCGTTGCCGGGCTCGCAGGCGAGCGCGAAGCGGATGTTCGACAACGTGTATTCGTGCGCGCAGTGCACGCGCGTGTCGCCGGGCAGCGCCGCGAGCGCGTCGAGCGACGCGAGCATCTGCGCAGGCGTGCCCTCGAACAGGCGGCCGCAGCCGCACGAGAACAGCGTGTCGCCGCAGAACACGTGCGGCGCGGCAGCGCCTTGGCCGGCCGCCTGGAAGTACGCGATGTGGCCGCGCGTATGGCCGGGCACGTCGAGCACGTCGAACGTCAGCGCGGGCGCGCGAAGCGTCACGCGGTCACCGCCCTCGAGCGGGTGCGTGACGACGCCGATCGCCTCGGCCGACGGGCCGTAGACCGCGAGCGGCGCATCGTCCGGTTGGCCAGCAATGAGGTCCGCGACGCCGCCGACGTGGTCGGCATGGTGGTGCGTGAGTAAAATAGCGGTCAACCGCCAGCCTCTTTCGAAGAGAGTCCGGCGCACCGGAGCGGCTTCGCCCGGATCGACGGCGATCGCATCGCTGCCGTCCGACACGAGCCAGATGTAGTTGTCCTCGAATGCCGGTACCGGCACGTATTCCAGCTCGTTCATGGGCGCGCAATCATCGCTATGTCTGATCGACAAATTATAGACTGGCCGGCCTGGACCGAATCGCCTCCCGGTCGGTATGTGCTGGACTGGGAGCAAGCGCAGCTCGACCGCATCGTGTCGGACGTATTCGGGTTCCACGCGCTGCAGCTCGGCCTGCCGCAACTCGACGCGCTGCGCGAGAACCGCATGCCGTATCGCGGCCTCGTGCTCGATCCGGCGAGCGGCGCGAGCGCGCCCTATCAGTATCCGTGGGCGCGCGAAGCGCACGCGCCGGAGCATGCGCCGGCCGGTCGCAGCACCACGTGGTGCGACCTGCTCGACCTGCCGTTCGAATCGCAGAGCGTCGACCTGATCGTGATGCCGCACACGCTCGAATTCACGTCCGACCCGCACCGCCTGCTGCGCGAGGCCGAACGCGTGCTGATGCCGGAAGGCCAGCTCGTGATCACCGGCTTCAATTCGCTCAGTCTGTGGGGAATGCGGCAATCGTTCGGCAAAATGGCGAACCGGCCGTTCGTGCCGTCCGCGCGCGACCAGATCGCGTTCATCCGGCTGAAGGACTGGATCAAGCTGCTCGGCTTCGATCTCGAACGCGGCCGCTTCGGCTGCTACCGGCCGCCGCTCGTCTCCGACAAATGGCTCGCCCGCTTCGGCTTCATGGAAGCCGCAGGCGACCGCTGGTGGCCGATCTTCGGCGCCGTCTACATGGTGACGGCCGTCAAGCGCGTGCGCGGCATGCGCCTCGTCGGCCAGATCAAGATGAAGAAGCCCGTGCTCGCGCCAGGCCTCGCGCCGGCGGCCTCCCCGACCACCCATCAAGAACGTTCATGACAACCGACACCATCGACATCTATACCGACGGCGCCTGCAAGGGCAATCCCGGCCCCGGCGGCTGGGGCGCGCTCATGCGCTACGGCGACCGCGAGAAGGAGCTGTTCGGCGGCGAGCCGAACACGACCAACAACCGCATGGAGCTGATGGGCGTGATCGCCGCGCTCGAAGCGCTGAAGCGCCCGTGCCGCGTGATCGTGCACACCGATTCGCAGTATGTGCAGAAAGGCATCAGCGAATGGATCCACGGCTGGAAGAAGAAGGGCTGGATCACCGCGTCGAAGACGCCCGTGAAGAATGCCGACCTGTGGAAGCGCCTCGACGCGCTCGTCGCGCAGCATGAAGTCGAATGGCGCTGGGTGAAGGGCCACGCCGGCCACCCGGAGAACGAGCGCGCGGACGCGCTCGCGAACCGCGGCGTCGAATCGCTCGCGGCCTGACCCCCTTCCGTTTCCCCTGTTTTTCCCGACATGCGCCAGATCATTCTCGATACCGAAACCACCGGCCTGAACCCCCGAACGGGCGACCGCCTCATCGAAATCGGCTGCGTCGAGCTGCTGAACCGGCGGCTCACCGGCAACAACCTGCATTTCTACGTGAACCCCGAGCGCGACAGCGATCCGGGCGCACTCGCCGTGCACGGCCTCACGACCGAATTCCTGAGCGACAAGCCGAAGTTCGCGGAAGTCGCGGACCAGATCCGCGACTTCGTCAAGGACGCCGAGCTGATCATTCACAACGCGCCGTTCGACCTCGGCTTCCTCGACGCCGAATTCGCGCTGCTCGGCCTGCCGCCGTTCACCGAGCACTGCGGGGGCGTGATCGACACGCTCGTGCAGGCGAAGCAGATGTTCCCCGGCAAGCGCAATTCGCTCGACGCGCTGTGCGACCGCTTCGGCATCAGCAACGCGCACCGGACGCTGCACGGCGCACTGCTCGACTCGGAGCTGCTCGCCGAGGTGTACCTCGCGATGACGCGCGGCCAGGACAGCCTCGTCATCGACATGCTCGACGACGACGCGGCCGACGGTGGCGCGGCGAACGGCCAGCGCGTGTCGCTCACGTCGCTCGCCCTGCCGGTGCTGGCCGCAAGCGACGACGAACTCGCCGCACACCACGCGCAACTCGACGAGCTCGACAAGTCGGTCAAGGGCACGTGCGTGTGGCGCCAGACCGCCGCGGCGGGCGAAGCATCGTGATGCCGCCGCACTGCAGCCGCGCGCTCATGCGCGCGGCTGCAGTGCGATGACGGCCATGCCGGCCAGCGCGAGCGCCGCGCCCGCGGCGTCCCAGCGTGTCAGTGCGACGCCGTCGACCGCGCGCAGCCACACGAGCGCGACCGCGATATACATTCCACCGTACGCCGCATAGGTGCGCCCGGCCGCGCTCGGGTGCAGCGTCAGCAGCCACGCGAACAGTGCGAGCGACAGCGCGGCCGGCGCCAGCAGCCAGACCGGCCGCCCGGCCTTCAGCACGAGCCACGGCAGGTAGCAGCCGACGATTTCGGCCAGCGCGGTGGCGGCGAACAGCGCCGCGATCTTCATCAGTTCGGTCATCAGGATTCTCGTCTTTTCAGCCCGCTGTTCGCGGCCGGCACGGCCCCGAAAAGGCCCCAATTTGCCCCGCCGATCATACCCGACCGAGCCCCGTCACACGGGCGCCTCCCGGCATTTCTCCAGGCAATTTGCACGATCATCCGTCATCGTGCTATCATGTCGCCTGTTTCAACATTCAATCTCTGTCATTTCGATTTTGAGAGAAGTCCGTTCGCGCGCTGCGCGGCGTTGCTTCGATCGAAATTGCACCCACAGGAACGCATGCCCGTCGGGCCTGCTTTTCTCGTTTCGTCGCCCTTACGGGGCGTCCGCCGGAGCACCGAATCCCGGTCCGCACCGGCTGCCGCACGCATCACGCGGCCCCTTCTTCATGAGCGCCAAGTCGCGACGGCCCACCGGGCCCGCGTCGAAGCAGCCCCTTTTTCGCAGTAAGCGCTTAATGGCCTGCCCCGACGCGCCGCGTGCGACACCGCGCTTGCCGGCAAACCGTGTCGGACGGACCGCCGTCCGGCGCCGTCAAAGGAGTGCAAGACCTTGACCGCAACACACGTCAGCCCGACCGCTGCCTCTTCCTCGCCGTCCGACGGCGCCCCGCTCGCCGCCGACGACATTACCGTCGTCGACCAGAGTCTCCTCAAGCGCGCCGTCAGCGCGATGGCCATCGGCAATGCGATGGAATGGTTCGACTTCGGCGTCTACAGCTACATCGCCGTCACGCTCGGCAAGGTGTTCTTCCCGTCCAGCAGCCCGTCCGCGCAGCTACTCGCGACCTTCGGCACGTTCGCCGCGGCGTTCCTCGTGCGTCCGCTCGGCGGCATGGTGTTCGGCCCGCTCGGCGACCGCATCGGCCGCCAGCGCGTGCTCGCGATGACGATGATCATGATGGCCGTCGGCACATTCGCGATCGGCCTGATCCCGAGCTACGCGTCGATCGGCATCATGGCGCCCGTGCTGCTGCTCGTCGCCCGCCTCGTGCAGGGCTTCTCGACGGGCGGCGAATACGGCGGCGCCGCAACCTTCATCGCCGAATTCTCGACCGACAAGCGCCGCGGCTTCATGGGCAGTTTCCTCGAGTTCGGCACGCTGATCGGCTACGTGATGGGCGCGGGCGTCGTCGCGCTGCTCACTGCTTCGCTGTCGCAGGAAGCGCTGCTGTCGTGGGGCTGGCGCGTGCCGTTCCTGATCGCGGGCCCGCTCGGCCTGATCGGGCTCTATATCCGGATGAAGCTCGAGGAAACGCCCGCGTTCAAGCGCCAGGCCGAAGCCCGCGAAGCGCAGGACAAGGCCGTGCCGAAGGCGCGCTTCCGCGAGACGCTGTTCGCCAACTGGCGTCCGCTGCTGCTGTGCGTCGGCCTCGTGCTGATCTTCAACGTGACCGACTACATGGTGCTGTCGTACCTGCCGAGCTTCATGTCGTCGACGCTGCACTTCGACGAATCGCACAGTCTCGTGCTCGTGCTGCTCGTGATGGTGCTGATGATGCCGATGACCCTCGCCGCCGGCCGCCTGTCGGACAAGGTCGGCCGCAAGCCCGTGATGCTCGCCGGCTGCGTCGGCCTGCTCGTGCTGTCGATCCCGGCAATGATGCTGATCCATGCCGGCACCACGGCGGCCGTGTTCGGCGGCCTGCTGCTGCTCGGCGTGCTGCTGTCGTGCTTCACCGGCGTGATGCCGTCGGCGCTGCCGGCGCTGTTCCCGACCGAGATCCGCTACGGCGCGCTCGCGATCGGCTTCAACGTGTCGGTGTCGCTGTTCGGCGGCACGACGCCGCTCGTCACCGCATGGCTCGTCGACGTGACCGGCAACCTGATGATGCCCGCGTACTACATGATGGGTGCGGCCGTGATCGGCATCGTGTCGGTCGTCGCGCTCGCCGAAACCGCGCGCCAGCCGCTGAAGGGCTCGCCGCCCGCCGTCGCGACGCGCCGCGAGGCGCACCAGCTCGCGCGGCAGCTCCGTGACGACGAAGAGGCTTCGAACATGTACGCCGTGGTGTCGACCGCGCGTGCATGACCCTCGGCAAGCGCCGGTCAGCGCCGGCGGAAATGAAAAACCCCGGCAGTGCCG
>NZ_JBSAXD010000056.1:0-31564 GCF_053427715.1 Burkholderia sp. MR1-5-21 | reverse complement strand
AGGCGCGGTGCGGAAGTGGTGGTAGTACGTGAGGACGCCATGCACCTCGGCGCGCGACAGGTTCAGCGCCTTCGCGAGCGGTGCGACGCAGCCCGGCGGCACATAGCCTGCATCGTCCTGGATCGCGTGCAGGATCGCGACGAGCGACCGGCCGGGACGCGCGTGCCGTTCGACGAGCGCGTCGGGCGCTTGGGAATTCGGGGACATCTGCTATGCTCCTCCAAAGTCTCATATGCGCTGGAATTTCATATTTCGCGCATGTCGACTTCGTTTTGATGGATTTTGGCCAACGATAAGCGGAACGCCGGGCGGTCGCAATAGGAAAACGGAGTGCATAAATGATTCGAGTCGAATGCGACGCGTATCTGCTCGTGCGCGACAGCCACGGCGGCACGGCGAGCCTGTCGGACGTCGCGCCGCTGCTCGAGCTCGTCGCGCAGACGGGCAGCATCGCGCAGGCGGCGCAGGCCAAGGGGCTGTCGTATCGGCACGCGTGGGGACTGCTGCGCGCGCTGGAAGCCTGCGTCGGCGGCGCGCTGATCGAGACTGCGCGGGGCAAGGGTTCGACGCTGTCCGAACTCGGGCAGGCGGTCGTCGATGCGCAGCGCCTCGCGCGCAGCCGTCTCGACGGGAACCTGCGCGCGCTGGCGGCCGAAGTCGCGAGCGACCTGAACCGGCGGCTCGCGCAACGCGACGGCGCGGTGCGCATCCATGCGTCGCACGGCTATGCGGTTGCGGCGCTCGTGTCCGCGCTGGTCGAAGCGCACGCGGCGGTCGACATCAAGTATCGCGAGAGCGTCGAGGCCGTGAAGGCGCTTGGGCGCGGCGAGTGCGAACTGGCGGGGTTTCATCTGCCGCGCGGCGCGTTCCGCGAACAATGCGTGCAGATCTACCGGCCGTGGCTCGACGACGCGCGTCACGTGCTGATTCACCTGACGCGCCGCAAGCAAGGGTTGTTTCTGCCGCGCGGCAATCCGAAACAGGTCGGCGGGCTGTCCGACCTCGCGCGCGACGACATCCGCTTCGTCAACCGGCAGCCGGGCTCGGGTACGCGCATGCTGCTGGATCTCGCGCTGCGCGGCATCGGCGTCGATCCCGAGCGCATCAACGGTTACGAGTCGGCGGAACTGACCCATTCGGCGATCGCGGCGTTCGTCGCGAGCGGGATGGCCGACCTCGGCTTCGGCGTCGAGCCGGCCGCGCATCATTTCGGGCTCGATTTCATCCCGGTCGTCGACGAGGATTACTACTTCGCCTGCGAGCGCGCGCGGCTCGACGAGCGGCCGCTCGCCGGTGTGCTCGCGCTGCTGCGCGATGCGCGTTTCATCGAACGGGTCGCGCGTCTCGACGGCTACGATCCGGCCACATGCGGCACGCTGACGAGCGTCGCGGCGGGGCTTGCCGGCGACGACGCCGGCGCCGCGGATGGCGGCAACGCACGGTAACGGGTGCGCGATCGAACCGCGCTGCAGTGGCGGGGGATTTGCGCTACGCTTGCCGCTTGATCAACGTTCCAACAAGCACGCCGTTCAGGCGTCGTTCCGCCATGAAACTTTCCGTTCCCCTTGCCGCGGCAGCGTTGACCGCGGGCCTGCTCGTCGCCGTTTCGCCGTTCGCGTTTGCGCAGAATTCGCCGGGTGTGCCCGGCGGCATCCTGAACGACCAGTTCCGCCTGAACGAACATCCGCAGATGCCGTTCGCGGCGTCAGACGCGTCGAAGAAATATCAGACCGGCAAGAAGTCTGCGCTGCGCCGCAAGGGCGACATGGGCGATCCGAACGGCTGCAACCTGAAATGTCCGATGGATGGCGAGTAACGCGCGGGTCGGGCTTCAGCGCGTGCGCGCCGCCGCGCACCCGTAACGGAACCTGACCGGGCGAGTTTGCGCGATTCATCCGGTCGCGCCGTACGAACGCCGCGCCAGTGGTGGCCTGATGCGGTCCGATCGTCGCGCAGCTTTCCAACCGGGGGAACACGGCTGCATTGACTGCAAGCCCCGCGAAGCATCCCGCTTCGCGGGGCTTGTGCATTTCAGGCGGCGATTGACGCGGTTCACGGGCGAATCGCCGGTCCGCGACACGAGGTCGGCGCGGTCGGGTCGATCGGGCCCGGAAGAGGGGACAGTCACTGTTCTAGTGGTTAACCCGTATCCAGAAAGTATGTGTTCCCGAAACCTGCCTTATTCTTAAGCAACTGCCTACATAAACTTCAGTTGTCAGCGATGAACGAGGCGTTCACCGCGAAAGACGGACAAATCTGGAGGTAGGTCATCATGAAGTCGCTCATTCAAGCTGTTGTCGTTGCTGCTGCAATCGTTGCCCCGGTCGTGTCGTTCGCGCAGTCGGGCTCGCAAATCACCCGCGCACAGGTGCGCGCCGAACTGGTCCAGCTCCAGCAGGCGGGCTATAACTCGGCACGCGGTGAAGATCCGCATTATCCGGACGCGATCCAGGCCGCGACCGCCCGTGTCGCCGCGCAGCAGCAAAATGCCGTTGCCCGGGCTCAGGGTGTCGACGTCAGCGGTTACGGCGCGCAAGCGCAGGGCGCATCGGCATCCGGTTCGCGTGCTGCAGGCGTGCGCCCGGCAAGTGCCGACGACATGAAGTCGCTGTATCGCGGCAGCTAAGCCGCCAGGCGGTATGAGGCGCGGTGGGTGCGACGATCAGTCGCGCCGCGCGCCGGGCGAGCGATCGCGGGCCGACCGGTGCCGCGGCCGGAATGCTCGCCACGTTCGCGTTCCGGTCGGACAGGCGTCAGCGGCCTCGTGCCGCAGTGGCGCCGTCCGCCGTTGGCGCGGCAGGCAATTCGCGTCTTTCCGTGCGGACGCGCACTGCGCCGGCGGACAGCGGCCGACCCTGCGAGGATGCGGTCTGTTGCCATGTGCCGGGCCACGGATCCGCGGCCCCTTCGACCCGTCGCTCGAAGCGGTAGACGACGGCGGGCGGGAAGTTCATCCATGCGATGCCGACCCGTGCGGCGCGAATGCCGATCGCTTCGAGTTGGCGTCTGGGAATCGGGCAGCGCGGCGCGTACGTGAATTGATAGAACGCGCCGCCGGCGGCCAGGTGGTGCGCAAACGCGCCTTGAACGATCGCGACTGCCTGTTCGACGGGCATCGCGACGAGCGGCAATCCGCTGACGATCGCGTGCGCTCGCTCGGCGCCGAAGAAGCTGCCCGTCAAGCCAAGCTCGGCTGCATCCATCTGCATCACGCGCAACGTGGGGAACTGGCGCCGCAACGCGCCGGCGAAAGCGGGATCGGCCTCGACCAGCACCAGCCGGTCGCTGCCCACGCCGCGTGCCAGCAGCGCGCGGGTGAAGACGCCGGTACCGGCGCCGAGCTCGATCACGGACGCGTCGTCATGCGAGATCTGTGTCGTCATCAGTGCGGCGAGCGCCGGACTCGACGGCGCGAGCGCGCCGACGCGACGCGGATTTCGCAGCCAGGTGCGCAGGAACAGCATCCATTCAAGCAATCGCATCGACGGGCTCCTGTCGGGATTCGAGCGGTGCGGTGGAAGTGGAAGGCGGTGATCGAGACGTCCGCCGTCAGATCAAGCATAGTGGGCCAGCGCGGGTTTCGACATGTTGGTTGTTACAGTCATTTACGTGTCGAGCGAGGCTGCCGTGACGGCCTGATGAAGGTGGGGAGCGGGGCGGGTGACCGGCGCGTTACATCGGACGGGCGGGATCGGCGAGTTGCGCCGGCCGTGAAAAAACAAAACCCCGGTGTCGTGCGACGACCGGGGTTTCTTCACATTCCTCGTCAGACGAGGAAGCGCGTATATGGTGGAGGCGGCGGGAATCGAACCCGCGTCCAGAAGCGCTCCACGACCAGTTCTACATGTTTAGTTCTGTCATTTGATTTAACCGCAGCGACGCGGACGAACACGCTGCACTACGGCGATTCGCTGGATTTTCGACCTTGGCGTCGCGACGCCGCCCAGGCTTAACTGACGTATATGACCTCTGGCGGTATTGCTACCGGTCTTGCGACGCTAGCCCGTCAGTGAACTAGGCAGAGGACGGCGGCCCTTAGGCTGCCAGTGCGAACGTATCGTCGTTTGCAGTTACGTTTTTCCCATTGATTAACGAGGTGACGGGTCCTCGACATGCCCTAGCCGCTTCACAACCCCTGTCGAAACCAGGTCGCCCCCGCGGATAAGATTAATCATTATAGCCCAACATCGCGCAGCAGCTCGCGCAATTGCTGCGTCGTCGCGACGAGATGCTGTGCCTGCCAGTCCGCCGGCGCGGCACCGTCGCCGCAATAGCCGTATGCGGCCGCGATCGTTGCCATGCCGGCCGCACTGCCGGCCTGAATGTCGCGCAAGTCGTCGCCGACATACACGATGCGCTCGGGCGCAAGCGTCAGCTGTCCGGCCGCATGCAGCAGCGGGGCAGGGTGCGGCTTCGGGTGCGGCGTTGTGTCACCCCCTACGACGCACGCAGCGCGCGTGCCGAGGCCGAGCAAGCCGACGAGCGGTTCGGTGAATCGCATCGCCTTGTTCGTGACGATGCCCCAGCGCACACCGCGCGCGTCGAGCTCGTCGAGCAGCGTGCCGATGCCGGGGAACAGCGCCGTGTGCACGCAGAGGTCGGTTGCGTAGTTGGCCAGGAACTCGTCGCGCATCGCGTCGTAGTCGGACGCGTGCGGGCCGATGCCGAATGCGCCGCCGAGCAGGCCGCGCGCGCCGGCGGACGCCAGCGGCCGCAGCAGGTCGAGCGGCGTCTCGGGCAGCCCGCGCACCCGCTGCATCTTGTTGACGGCGGCTGCGAGATCGGGGGCCGTGTCGGCGAGCGTGCCGTCGAGATCGAACAGCACCGCGTCGCAGCCTTGCAGGCGCGGTTCGTCGAGCGTGGCCCGGGCGGGCGAAAAGGGAGTCGTCATGCCGGTCGAGTCGTTGTCACGCGCTGCGGCGGCACGCAACGAGGTAGTTGATGTCGGTGTCGTTCGACAGCGCAAAGCGCTTGCCGAGCGGATGATACGTGATGCCCTTGATCTCGACGATGTGCAGGTCGGTTGCGCGAATGAAGCTCGCCAGTTCCGACGGACGGATGAAGCGCGCGTAATCGTGCGTCCCCTTCGGCAGCATCTGCGCGATGTACTCGGCGCCGATCACGGCAAACAGATAGGACTTCAGGTTGCGGTTCAGCGTCGAGAAGAACACCCAGCCGCCCGGCTTGACGAGCGTCGCGCAGGCCTCGACGACATTGGCCGGCGACGGCACGTGCTCGAGCATCTCCATGCACGTGACCACGTCGTAGGTGCCGGGCTCGCGGGTCGCGAGCGCTTCCGCGGCAATCGCCTCGTAGTCGACCGTCACGCCGCTTTCGAGGCTGTGCAGGTCGGCGACGCCGAGCGCTTCGGTGGACAGGTCGATGCCCTTCACCTGCGCGCCGAGTCCCGCCATCGATTCGGACAGGATGCCGCCGCCGCAACCGATGTCGAGCGCGCGCTTGCCGGCCAGATGCGCATGCGCGTCGATCCAGCCGAGCCGGACCGGGTTCAGGTCGTGCAGCGGCTTGAATTCGGCATTCGGATCCCACCACCGATGGGCGAGGTCGCTGAATTTCTGGAGTTCGTGCGGATCGGCGTTGGTCATGTCGGCAAACGGGCTACGGAAGGAGGGCGGTGCTTCGCTGCATCAAGCCCCGAGTATATAAGCGGGCGGACGGCGAGGCCAGCGAGCGCCCGGACGGGCGTCAATGAAAAAGCCCCGCCGAGGCGGGGCTTTGAAGCAGTCGGAGACCGCGGCTTACTGCGCCGGAACGGTCGTCTTCTGCACTTCTTGCGTACCGACCACTTCGACTTCCACGCGGCGGTCCGGTGCGAGGCAGGCGATCAGTTGCTTGCGGTTCTTCTGGCTGCAGCCGGTCGTGACCGGGTTGCGCTTGCCCTTGCCTTCCGTGTAGACCTTGTTGGCCGGCACACCCTTGCTGACCAGGTACGACTTCACGGCTTGCGCACGGCGCAGCGACAGACGGTCGTTGTACTTGTCCGAACCGATGCGGTCCGTGTAGCCCGTTGCGACGACCACTTCCGTGTTCATGCCTTCGATCTTCGCAGCCAGATCGTCCAGCTTCTGCTTGCCCAGCGGCTTGAGCGTTGCCTTGTCGAAGTCGAACAGTGCGTCAGCCTGATACGTGATCTTCTGGCTCGTGATTGCCGGAGCTGCCGGTGCGACCGGAGCCGGTGCCGGTGCCTGGGCGACCAGGGCGCCATCGCACTTTGCGTTGGCGGTGGCCGGCGTCCAGAACGCATCGCGCCAGCAAAGCTCGTTCGTGCCGTTCATCCACACGTATTCGCCGGTACCATTCACCCAGTTGTCGTTCACGGCTTGTCGCGACGCCGGCACCGACTGTGCCGAAGCGGATGCAGCCATAACTGCGGTAGCTGCAATGAACGCGAGCTTTGAAAGTTTATTCATATTTCTCCTCTCGAAATTGAGATTACCGCAGGTTTACTGCGAGCCTGTTGACGATGACAAGTCATACATTGCTCGAAGTATAACATTGGTGCGGCACAAAAAACGCGGCGCCGCTCTGTGTAGACTTCGAGCAGCGTCTAACTTTCAGTGCGTTGGCATTTTGCCATATCGTTCCCTTCCTACGAAAAAAAATCCTCCCCACCCCAAGATCGCCTCCGCGTTTGTGGTGCATGCGCAACACCGACCTGCCGCAACTTTTAGAGATTGTCAAGAGTGATGCGGCGAAATTGCGCGCTCGGGCGCTGATTGTTTACATGCGGGCGCGGGACGGGTGCAAAGGGGTGCAAAACGGACGGGCGCAGGCAGGCGTCGCGCATCCGGTGTGCAGGCGGTTTCTCCGTCGCGCGGATTTTCGCCATTCTTATATAGAGGGGGAGGCGAATTGGCCTGAGAAGGGCGCATGTTAGAATCTCGCGTTGCGTTGCGCATGCAGCGCTCACGCGAAAGGCGTTTCCGTCTTCGCTCCGAAACGATACGAATACATGGATCAATTCGCCAAAGAGACCCTGCCCACCTCCCTCGAGGAGGAAATGCGCCGTTCGTATCTCGATTACGCGATGAGCGTGATCGTCGGACGTGCCCTCCCGGATGTCCGCGATGGCCTGAAGCCCGTGCACCGGCGCGTCCTGTTCGCGATGCACGAACTGAACAACGACTGGAACCGGGCCTACAAGAAGTCGGCGCGTATCGTCGGCGACGTGATCGGTAAGTACCACCCTCACGGCGACAGCGCGGTCTACGAAACGATCGTGCGGATGGCGCAGGATTTCTCGCTGCGCTACATGCTGGTCGACGGGCAAGGCAACTTCGGCTCGATCGACGGCGACAACGCCGCCGCGATGCGTTACACCGAAATTCGCATGGCGAAGATCGGTCACGAGTTGCTGTCCGATATCGACAAGGAAACCGTCGATTTCGGCCCGAACTACGACGGCAGCGAGATGCAGCCGCTGATCCTCCCGTCGCGCATCCCGAACCTGCTGATCAACGGCTCGTCGGGTATCGCGGTCGGCATGGCGACCAACATCCCGCCGCACAACCTGAACGAAGTCGTCGACGCGTGCCAGCATCTGCTGCACAACCCCGACGCGACGATCGACGAGCTGATCGAGATCATCCCGGCGCCGGACTTCCCGACGGCGGGCATCATCTACGGCGTCGCCGGCGTGCGCGACGGCTACCGCACCGGGCGCGGGCGCGTCGTGATGCGCGCGGCCACGCACTTCGAGGAGATCGACCGCGGCCAGCGGATGGCGATCATCGTCGACGAGCTGCCGTACCAGGTCAACAAGCGCTCGCTGCTCGAGCGTATCGCCGAGCTCGTCAACGAGAAGAAACTCGAGGGCATCTCCGACATTCGCGACGAGTCCGACAAGAGCGGCATGCGCGTCGTGATCGAGCTGAAGCGCGGCGAAGTGCCGGAAGTGGTGCTGAACAACCTGTACAAGGCGACCCAGCTCCAGGACACGTTCGGGATGAACATGGTCGCGCTCGTCGACGGCCAGCCGAAGCTGCTCAACCTGAAGGAAATCCTTCAGTGCTTCCTCGCGCACCGCCGCGAAGTGCTCACGCGCCGGACGATCTACGAACTGCGCAAGGCGCGCGAACGCGGCCACGTGCTCGAAGGCCTCGCGGTCGCGCTCGCGAACATCGACGAGTTCATCGCGATCATCAAGGCCGCGCCGACGCCGCCGATCGCGAAGCAGGAGTTGATGGCGAAGGCGTGGGATTCGTCGCTCGTGCGCGAGATGCTGACGCGCGCCGAGACCGAGAACGCCACGGCGGGCGGTCGCGACGCGTATCGTCCGGAAGGGCTGAACCCGGCGTTCGGCATGCAGGGCGACGGCCTGTACAGGCTGTCCGACACGCAGGCCCAGGAAATCCTGCAGATGCGCCTGCAGCGCCTGACGGGCCTCGAGCAGGACAAGATCATCGGTGAATACCGCGAGGTGATGGCGCAGATCGCAGACCTGCTGGATATCCTGGCTCGCCCCGAGCGGATCACGACGATGATCGGCGAGGAGCTGACCTCGGTGAAGGCCGAGTTCGGCGATGCGCGCCGCTCGAAGATCGAGCTGAACGCGACCGAGCTGAACACCGAAGACCTGATCACGCCGCAGGACATGGTCGTCACGATGTCCCATGCGGGCTACGTGAAGTCGCAGCCGCTGTCCGAGTACCGCGCGCAGAAGCGCGGCGGCCGCGGCAAGCAGGCGACGCAGATGAAGGAAGACGACTGGATCGAGACGCTCTTCATCGCGAACACGCACGACTACATGCTGTGCTTCTCGAACCGCGGCCGCGTGTACTGGGTCAAGGTCTACGAGGTGCCGCAGGGCTCGCGCAACTCGCGCGGCCGCCCGATCGTCAACATGTTCCCGCTGCAGGACGGCGAGAAGATCAACGTCGTGCTGCCGGTCAAGGAATTCTCGGCCGACAAGTTCGTGTTCATGGCGACGTCGCTCGGCACCGTGAAGAAGACGCCGCTCGAGGCGTTCAGCCGTCCGATGAAGAAGGGCATCATCGCGGTCGGCCTCGACGAAGGCGATTTCCTGATCGGTGCGTCGATCACCGACGGCGCGCACGACGTGATGCTGTTCTCCGATGCCGGCAAGGCCGTGCGCTTCGACGAGAACGACGTGCGCCCGATGGGCCGCGAGGCGCGCGGCGTGCGCGGCATGCAGCTCGAGGACGGGCAGCAGGTCATCGCGATGCTGGTCGCGGGCAGCGAAGAGCAGTCGGTGCTCACCGCGACCGAGAACGGCTTCGGCAAGCGCACGCCGATCACCGAGTACACGCGTCACGGCCGCGGCACGAAGGGCATGATCGCGATCCAGACGTCCGAGCGCAACGGCAAGGTGGTCGCCGCGACGCTCGTCGATGCCGAAGACCAGATCATGCTGATCACGACCGCCGGCGTGCTGATCCGCACGCGCGTGTCCGAGATCCGCGAGATGGGACGTGCTACGCAAGGTGTTACACTCATCAGTCTCGATGAGGGTACCAAGCTCTCCGGCCTGCAGCAGATCGCGGAGGCTGAGGAGGGCGACGGCGAGGCCGACGAGGCGTCGGACGGCGAAGCCTGAACGGATGAGACTCTCGAGCCGCCGCACGCACGGCGATGAGCGCGGTGCGATGCGGGCGGCGAGAACCCATTCAAATTTCCAAAAGGGAGTGATGATGCAAAAGCAATTCAAGCAACTGGTCCTGCTGGCCGCACTGGTGCCGACGTTCGCGATGGCGCAAGCGCTGTCGAATTCCGCACCGGCGCCCGCCGCGGCAGCTGCGCCGATCGACGCCGACAAGAAGGCGGCGATCAAGGATCTGCTCGACGCGATCGACGCGCCGAAGCTCGTGTCGGCAATCGGCAACAGCGCCGAAATGCAGGCAAAGCAGCTGGTTCCGGCGATCCTGTCGGACGCGCTGTCGGAAAACAAGACGATGAACGACAAGCAGAAGCAGGCTGCCGTTCCGACGCTGCAGAAGAACGCCGTGCCGAAGCTGGTCGACGGCGCAGGCAAGGTATTCACGACGCCGGCGTTCAGCAGCGACGCGATGCAGGCTCAGTACGACGCGTACGCGAAGTACTACAGCACGTCGGAAATCAAGGATCTGACGACGTTCTACAAGAGCCCGACGGGCCGCAAGTTCATCCAGGTTCAGGATCAGGTCGGCCGCGACGTGGTCAACGGCCTGATGCAGAAGTACATGCCGCAAGCGATCCAGGCGACGCGCGCCCAGGCCGACAAGGAAGTCGCGGCAGTCAAGCCCGCCAAGTAAGCCGTCGCAGCCCGCCCCCGGCCGCGCCGGGTTTGGCGGGAGCCTGACGACAGTGCGATAATGGCCGTTTGCGCGCGAGCGCAAGCGGCCATTCCTTTTCCGGCGCGGCTCATTTGCAATTGACTTGCCGGCGGCGAGCCGGCCGCGTCCCTCCCGAGGTTTTCACGATGCGCGTCTTTAATTTCTCCGCCGGTCCCGCGGCGATGCCCGAAGAAGTGCTGCGGCAAGCAGCCGACGAGATGCTCGACTGGCATGGCAGCGGCATGAGCGTGATGGAGATGAGCCATCGCGGCAAGGAATTCATGTCGATCCACGACGCGGCGCTCGCCGACCTGCGCGAGCTGCTCGACGTGCCGGCGAGCCACCGGATCCTGTTCCTGCAGGGCGGCGGCATCGCGGAGAACGCGATCGTGCCGATGAACCTGCTGGGGACGCGCAAGACGGCCGATTTCGTCGTGACGGGCTCGTGGTCGCAGAAGTCGTTCAACGAGGCGAAGAAGTATGGCACGCCGCATCTCGCCGCGACCGGCAAGACCGACGCAGGCTACACGCGCGCGCCGGCCCGAGCCGAATGGCAGCTGTCGGACGATCCGGCCTACGTGCACCTGTGCACGAACGAAACGATCGACGGCGTCGAGACGTTCGAGATTCCCGATCTCGGCGATGTGCCGCTCGTCGCGGACGTGTCGTCGCACATCCTGTCGCGCCCGATGGACGTCGCGAAGTACGGCGTCATGTTCGGCGGCGCGCAGAAGAACATCGGGATGGCGGGCGTCACGCTCGTGATCGTCCGCGAAGACCTGCTCGACCGCGCACTGTCGATCTGCCCGTCGGCATTCGACTGGAAGACGGTCGCCGCGAACAACTCGCTGTTCAACACGCCGCCGACCTATGCGATCTATATCGCCGGCCTCGTGTTCCAGTGGCTGAAGCGGCAGGGCGGCCTGAAGGCGATCGAGGCCCGCAACATCGAAAAGGCGAAGCTGCTCTACGACACGATCGACGCGAGCAGCTTCTATCTGAACAAGGTCGAGCCGGCGGCGCGTTCGCGGATGAACGTGCCCTTTTTCCTGGCCGACGAAACGCGCAACGAAGACTTCCTTGCCGGCGCAAAGGCGCGCGGGCTGCTGCAGCTGAAGGGCCACAAGTCCGTCGGCGGCATGCGGGCGTCGATCTACAACGCGGTGCCGCTCGAGGGCGTGAAAGCGCTCGTCGAGTACCTGAAGGATTTCGAGCAGCACCGCGCCTGACGGTGGCGGCGCTGTTCAACAGCACGGCAATTACGCATGGACGACGAACTGAATTCCCGCCTGAAACCGCTGCGCGACCGCATCGATGCGATCGACGCGCAGCTGATCGCGCTCCTGAACCAGCGCGCCGCGGTGGCGCTGGAGGTGGGCGAGGTCAAGAAGCATTTCAACGCGCCGGTGTTCCGGCCGGAACGCGAACTGCAGGTGATCGCCCGGCTGCAGGACATGAGCGCGGGCCCGCTCGCGAGCGAGCACATCAGCGCGATCTGGCGCGAGATCATGGCCGCGAGCCGCGCGCTCGAGCAGACGATCCACGTCGCGTTCCTCGGGCCGGTCGGCACGTATACCGAACAGGCGATGTTCGAGTATTTCGGCCAGTCGATCGAAGGGCTGCCGTGCCCGTCGATCGACGAGGTGTTCCGCTCGGTCGAGGCAGGCGCCACGGCGTTCGGCGTTGCGCCGGTCGAGAATTCGACCGAAGGCGCGGTGTCGCGCACGCTCGACCTGCTGCTGCAGACCCCGCTGCTGATCGGCGGCGAACTCGCGCTGCCGATCCATCACAACCTGCTCACGCAGGGCGGCACGCTCGACGGCGTGAAGCGCGTGTGCGCGCATGCGCAGGCGCTCGCGCAGTGCCAGCACTGGCTCTCGGCGAACGCGCCGCGGCTCGAGCGGCAGGCGGTCGCAAGCAATGCCGAGGCGGCGCGCCTCGCGGCGGCCGACCCGACGGTCGCCGCGATCGCCGGCGATCGCGCGGCCGCGCACTACGGCCTGCAGATCGCGTTCGCGCTGATCCAGGACGATCCGCACAACCGGACCCGCTTCGTGATCGTCGGCAAGCAGCCGGCGGGGCCGAGCGGCCACGACCAGACGTCGCTGATCGTGTCGGTGAAGAACGAGCCGGGCGCCGTGTTCAAGCTGCTCGAGCCGCTCGCGCGGCACGGCGTGTCGATGACGCGCTTCGAGTCGCGCCCGGCGCGCGTCGGTACGTGGGAGTACTACTTCTACATCGACATCGAAGGGCACCGGGACGACGCATCGGTAGCGGCCGCGCTGACGGAGCTGGGCCAGAAGGCCGCGTTCCTGAAGATTCTCGGTTCGTATCCGCGCGCGCGCTGAAGCGTCGCGCGGCTGCCTGGCCGACGTGCGGGCAGCATGATGCCGGTCGGCGGGCGATGGTGTCGTCACGCGAGCCGGCAGGCGCGGCGCGGTGCGGTGAGACGGCAGGCCCGCGGGCGCTGCCGAAGGCGGGGGCGGGCAGTGTGCGGCGCGGATCGCGCGCCGGACGGTGCCCGGACACCCGGAATCTGGATTTCAGCGTGACACGGCATCGGCCGGCACGCGTCACTTGGTTCGAGTCGTGTCAGGCTTTGCATTCAACAAACTGGTCATTTTCGGTGTCGGCCTGATCGGCGGATCGCTGGCCCGTGCGCTGCGCGAGCGTGCGCCGGGTGAGGCGGGCGAGATCGTCGGCGTCGGGCGCTCGTCGGCGTCGGTCGCCCGGGCGCTTGCGCTCGGCGTGATCGATCGCGCTGCCGCGCTCGACGACGAGGCGCAGTTGCGCGATGCGCTCGCCGGCGCCGATCTGGTGCTGATCGCCGCGCCGGTCGCGCAGACAGGCCCGCTGCTCGCGCGGATCGCGCCGTGGCTCGACGACGCGACGATCGTCACCGACGCGGGCAGCACCAAGTCGGACGTCGTCGCAGCGGCGCGCGACGCGCTCGGTGCGCGCATTGCGCAGTTCGTGCCGGGGCACCCGATCGCCGGTCGCGAGTCGAGCGGCGTCGAGGCCGCGCTGCCGGACCTGTACGTCGGGCGCAACGTCGTGCTGTGCCCGCTGCCGGAGAATCCGGCCGAGTCGGTTGCGCGCATCGACGCGATGTGGCGAGCGACGGGCGCCGACGTGCGGACGATGAGCGCGGCGCAGCACGATCGCGTGTTCGCATCGGTGAGTCATCTGCCGCACGTGCTGTCGTTCGCGCTCGTCGAGCAGATCCTCGGCGAGGCGGACGCGGAATTGAAATTCTCCTATGCGGCGGGCGGTTTTCGCGACTTCACGCGCATTGCTGCGTCGAGTCCTGAAATGTGGCGCGACATTTGCGTCGCGAACCGCGCGGCGCTGCTCGACGAACTCGACGGCTACACGCGCGTGCTCGCGCGGCTGCGCGCCGCGATCGACGCCGGCGACGGCGCGGCGCTCGAGGACGTGTTCTCGCGTTCGCGCGCGGCGCGTTCGGCGTGGCAGGAGCGCGGCGGCAAGGCCGTTTCGGGCGAGCCCGCCGCTGATCGGCAGACTGCCGCAGCGCCGGCCCCCGGAACGCCGGACCCGGAAGATCGACACGGGACGGACGGCCCCCGGATGGCCGGCACGTCTGAAACGAACAGGAAATAACAGGAAGCTCCCATGGAATATCTCGATCTCGGCCCGTACTCGAGCGCGTCGGGCACCGTGCGCCTGCCCGGCTCGAAGAGCATTTCGAATCGCGTGCTGCTGCTCGCGGCGCTCGCCGAAGGCGAAACGACGATTACCAACCTGCTTGATTCCGACGACACGCGCGTGATGCTCGATGCGCTCGGCAAGCTGGGTGTGAAGCTCGCGCGCGACGGCGACACCTGCGTCGTCACGGGCACGCGCGGCGCGTTCACCGCGAAGACGGCGGACCTGTTCCTCGGTAACGCGGGGACGGCCGTGCGGCCGCTGACGGCGGCGCTCGCGGTCAACGGCGGCGACTATCGCGTGCATGGCGTGCCGCGCATGCACGAACGGCCGATCGGCGATCTCGTCGACGGGCTGCGGCAGATCGGCGCGCAGATCGATTACGAACTGAACGAAGGCTTTCCGCCGCTGCGCATCAAGCCGGCGTCGATCTCGGTCGATGCGCCGATCAAGGTGCGCGGCGACGTATCGAGCCAGTTCCTGACCGCGCTGCTGATGACGCTGCCGCTCGTGAAGTCGAGCGACGGCCGGATCGTCGTCGAGGTCGACGGCGAACTGATCTCGAAGCCCTACATCGAGATCACGATCAAGCTGATGGCGCGTTTCGGCGTGACCGTCGAGCGCGACGGCTGGCAGCGCTTCATCGTGCCGGCCGGCATCCGCTACCGCTCGCCGGGGCAGATCATGGTCGAGGGCGATGCGTCGTCGGCGTCGTACTTCCTCGCGGCCGGCGCGCTCGGCGGCGGCCCGCTGCGCGTCGAGGGCGTCGGGCGCGCGAGCATCCAGGGCGATGTCGGCTTCGCGAACGCGCTGATGCAGATGGGCGCGAACGTGACGATGGGCGACGACTGGATCGAAGTCCGCGGGATCGGCCACGACCACGGCAAGCTCGCGCCGGTCGACATGGATTTCAACCTGATTCCCGACGCGGCGATGACGATCGCGGTCGCGGCGCTGTTCGCCGACGGCCCGAGCACGCTGCGCAACATCGCAAGCTGGCGCGTGAAGGAAACCGACCGCATCGCGGCGATGGCGACCGAACTGCGCAAGGTCGGCGCGACGGTCGACGAAGGGCCGGACTATCTCGTGGTCACGCCGCCCGCGGCGCTGACGCCGAATGCGGCTATCGACACGTACGACGATCACCGGATGGCGATGTGCTTCTCGCTCGTGAGCCTGGGCGGCGTGCCGGTGCGCATCAACGACCCGAAATGCGTCGGCAAGACGTTCCCCGACTATTTCGACCGCTTCACCGCGCTCGCCAAGGCCTGACCCGACTGACCCGATGAAATCGACCCGCCCCTTTCACCAGACACCGGTCATCACGATCGACGGCCCGACCGCCTCCGGCAAGGGCACCGTCGCGGCGCTCGTCGCCGCGAACCTCGGCTTCCACCTGCTCGACAGCGGCGCGCTGTACCGTCTCGCCGCGCTCGCGAGCATGCGCTACGACATCGAGGCGGACGACGTCGACGCGCTCGAGAAGCTGATCGACGATCTGCACATCACGTTCCGCGAAGGCTGTGCGCAGCTCGATGGCGCGGATGTGTCGAACGACATCCGTGCCGAGGCGGTCGGCAACCGCGCATCCGCGATTGCCGTGCACGCGCCCGTGCGCACGGCGCTCGTCGCCCGCCAGCGCGCGTTCCGCAAGACGCCGGGCCTCGTCGCGGACGGCCGCGACATGGGCACGGTGATCTTCCCGGACGCCGGGCTGAAGGTGTTCCTGACGGCCAGCGTCGAGGCACGCGCGGCCAGACGGCATAAGCAATTGATGCAAAAAGGATTTTCTGCTAATATAGATAACTTGCTCCGGGATCTTCGTGAACGCGACGCGCGCGACAGCAATCGCGCGGCCGCGCCGCTGAAGCCCGCGGCAGATGCCAAGCTGCTCGATACATCGGCGCTTTCGGTCGACCAGGCGGTCGACCAGGTGCTGCAGTGGTACCGGGCGCTCGGCCAGCCCGCCTGACCAGGCAGGGCAGCAGCAGGTGCTCCGCGCCGCAAGCGCGGAGCGTGTTTTGAACCCTTAACCCCGTGTGGACTTCGATCTGGCCCTTTCAGCCGACCATTCCGGCCGGCGTGGCACAGCGATCCATGCACAATCAGATTTTTATGTCCGACCTGCAAACCTCCAACCCGAATACTGAATCTTTCGCGGCTCTGTTCGAAGAGTCGCTGACCCGCCAAGACATGCGCGCCGGCGAAGTGATTTCCGCCGAAGTCGTGCGCGTCGACCACAACTTCGTGGTCGTCAATGCAGGCCTCAAGTCCGAGGCTTACATTCCGATCGAGGAATTCCTGAACGATCAGGGCGAGGTTGAGGTGCAGTCGGGCGATTTCGTTTCCGTCGCGATCGACGCGCTGGAAAACGGCTACGGCGACACGATCCTGTCGCGCGACAAGGCGAAGCGCCTTGCATCGTGGCTGTCGCTGGAAAAGGCACTCGACAACAACGAACTGGTCACCGGCACCATCACCGGCAAGGTGAAGGGCGGCATGACCGTGATGGTCAACGGCATCCGCGCGTTCCTGCCGGGTTCGCTGGTCGACACGCGTCCGGTCAAGGACACGACCCCGTACGAAGGCAAGACGCTCGAGTTCCGCGTGATCAAGCTCGATCGCAAGCGTAACAACGTCGTGCTGTCGCGCCGCGCAGTGATCGAAGCAACGCAAGGCGAAGAGCGCGCGAAGCTGCTCGAGACGCTGAAGGAAGGCGCGATCGTCAACGGCGTGGTCAAGAACATCACCGACTACGGCGCGTTCGTGGACCTCGGCGGCATCGACGGCCTGCTGCACATCACCGACATCGCATGGCGCCGCGTGCGTCACCCGAGCGAAGTCCTGTCGGTTGGCCAGGAAGTCACCGCGAAGATCCTCAAGTTCGACCAAGAGAAGAACCGCGTCTCGCTGGGCATCAAGCAACTGGGCGACGATCCGTGGGAAGGCATCTCGCGCCGTTACCCGTCGGGCACCCGCCTGTTCGGCAAGGTCACGAACATCACCGACTACGGCGCATTCGTCGAAGTGGAATCGGGCATCGAAGGCCTGGTCCACGTGTCGGAAATGGACTGGACGAACAAGAACGTCGCTCCGTCGAAGGTTGTCCAGCTCGGCGACGAAGTCGAAGTCATGGTCCTCGAGATCGACGAAGACCGTCGTCGTATCAGCCTCGGCATGAAGCAGTGCAAGCCGAATCCGTGGGATGACTTCAGCCGCAACTTCAAGAAGGGCGACAAGATCACGGGCGCAATCAAGTCGATCACCGACTTCGGCGTGTTCATCGGTCTGCCGGGCGGCATCGACGGCCTGGTCCACCTGTCGGACCTCTCGTGGAGCGAAACCGGCGAAGAAGCCGTTCGCAAGTACAAGAAGGGCGACGAAGTCGAAGCAATCGTGCTCGGTATCGACGTCGAGAAGGAGCGTATTTCGCTCGGCATCAAGCAGCTCGAAGGCGACCCGTTCAGCAACTACGTTGCAATGAACGACAAGGGCTCGATCGTCGACGGCGTCGTGAAGACGGTCGATGCGAAGGGCGCGGTCATCACGCTGACGGGCGACGTCGAAGGCTACCTGCGCGCGTCGGAAATCTCGCAGGATCGCGTCGAAGACGCACGCAACGTGCTGAAGGAAGGCGACAAGGTCAACGCGATGGTGATCAACATCGATCGCAAGTCGCGCGGTATCAACCTGTCGATCAAGGCGAAGGATTCGGCCGAACAACAGGAAGCGATCCGCGGCCTGCAAGCCGACACCAGCTCGGCTGCGACCGGTACGACCAACCTCGGCGCACTGCTGAAGGCCAAGCTCGACGGCCAGAACCAGTAAGCCTTACGAGGTCTGCTGAAGTATGACCAAATCCGAGTTGGTCGCGCAGCTGGCATCGCGATTTCCGCAACTTGTCCTCAAGGATGCGGATTTCGCGGTGAAGACGATGCTCGATGCGATGTCCGATGCACTGTCCAAAGGGCATCGCATCGAAATTCGGGGTTTCGGCAGCTTCGGCCTCAATCGTCGCCCGGCGCGCGTCGGGCGCAACCCGAAGTCGGGGGAGAAAGTGCAGGTGCCCGAGAAGTTCGTGCCGCACTTCAAGCCCGGCAAGGAATTGCGCGAACGCGTCGACGGCCGCGCCGGCGAACCGTTGAAGGCCGAGGAGCCGGACGACGAGCAGTAAGCGTCGTTCGATCGCCCGGAACTCATCCGGCAACGGCTGAAGATAAGCGCCCCATGCGGGCGCTTTTTTTATTTTCAGGAGCGCTTCGTATGCTTGATGCGACGCGCATGCGACGGCACGTGCCGCATCGGATGCGCAGACGCCGAAACGCATCCTTTACAATACGGGTCGATACGGCGGCGCGAAGGGGAGTCGCGCGCCGCGGCGAAATCTCAATCAAAGAGAGGGCTTCATGAAGTTTATCGTCTGGCTGATCCGGGTATTGGTGTTCGTGCTGTTGCTGGTGCTCGCATTGGCCAATACGCAAACCGCGACGCTGAATTTCCTCGCCGGCTACACGTGGCAAGCTCCGCTGATCCTGATCGGTCTCGCCTTCTTCGGTGTCGGCCTGATTGCTGGTCTGCTGTCCGCGCTGCCTGCGATCTTCCGCATGCGCATCGAGAACGGACGCCTGAAGCGCGATCTTCGCGCCGCACGCGAAACGCCGGCGGTCATCGACCAGCCGCCGATGCCGCCCGTCATTTAACCGACCCGAAGCCGCGCGAAACGCCGCGCGGTTTTCGTTTCCGCTTCGATATTTCGCATGGATCTGGATTTCTGGTGGTTGCTCGCGATTCCGGTCGCTTTCGCGCTCGGCTGGGCGGCGTCACGCTATGACCTGAAGAATCTCCTTTCGGAGAGCGCCAACTTGCCGCGGTCGTATTTCCGCGGTCTCAATTTTCTGCTGAACGAACAACCCGACAAGGCGATCGACGCGTTCATCGAAGTCGCGAAGCTCGACCCCGAAACGGTCGAACTGCACTTCGCGCTCGGCAACCTGTTCCGCCGTCGCGGCGAGACGGACCGCGCGATCCGCGTGCACCAGAACCTGCTGAGCCGAACCGACCTGCCGGTCAGCGAACGCGACCACGCGCTGTATGAGCTCGGCCAGGATTTCCTGAAGGCCGGCCTGCTCGATCGCGCGGAAGAGACGTTTCACATGCTTGCCGACGGCGACTATGCGCTCGGCGCACAACGCGCACTCCTGACGATCTACGAGATCGAAAAGGACTGGAACAAGTCGATCGACACCGCGAAGCGCATCGAATCGATGGACGAGAAGCCGCTCGGCACCGAGATCGCGCAGTTCCACTGCGAGCTCGCGCAGGACGCGCTGCAGCGCAAGAACGCAGAGGCCGCCGCGGAGCAATTGCGGCTCGCGCTGGTCGCGAATCCGCAGAATGTGCGCGCGACGATCCTGTCCGGCGACACTGCGGCGGCGGCGGGCGATCACGAGGCTGCGATCGACCACTGGAAGCGTGTCGAAGCGCAGAACCCGGCCTACCTGCCGCTCGTCGCCGACAAGCTGATGAAGTCGTACATTGCGCTCGACCGGACGAGCGAAGGCACGGCGCTGCTGATCGATTACGTCGACCGCTATGCGTCGAACGACCTGCTCGACATCGCATATCAGCACATCGCCGGCTTGCGCGGCCAGGACGCCGCGCACACGCTCGCGCGTACGCAGATGGAGAAGTCGCCGAACCTGTCGGGCATGCTGCACCTGCTCGACGCGCAGATCGCGGCGGCCGACGAACCGCGTCGTAAGGAACTTGAAATGATGCGTGCGCTGATCAAGCAGCGCACCAAAAATCTGCCACGGTATACGTGCCAGAATTGCGGTTTCCGGGCACGGCTCTTCTACTGGCAATGCCCGGGATGCAGCGGTTGGGAAACCTATGCGCCGCGCCGCGTCGAACCTGCGATGCCGAGCTGATTCCGGCAGGCGGGACGAACGCGATGCGGTTGCCGCCGGGCCCGTCCCGGCGGCCAAGTTAGTCAATTACCGGGAACCTTCACCGGAACATCTATGAAAATCACCATCATCGGCACCGGTTACGTCGGTCTCGTCACGGGCGCGTGTCTGGCGGAGATCGGCCACGACGTTTTCTGTCTCGACGTCGATCAGCGCAAGATCGACATCCTGAACAACGGCGGCATGCCGATCCACGAACCCGGCCTGCAGGACATCATTGCCCGCAACCGCGCGGCGGCACGCCTGCGCTTCTCGACCGACGTCGAGGCGAGCGTCGCGCACGGCGAGATCCAGTTCATCGCAGTGGGCACGCCGCCGGACGAAGACGGCTCGGCCGACCTGCAATATGTGCTCGAGGCCGCGCGCAACATCGGCCGCCACATGACCGCCTTCAAGGTGATCGTCGACAAGTCGACCGTGCCGGTCGGCACCGCGCAGCGCGTGCGCACCGTCGTAGACGAGGCGCTGGCCGCACGCGGCCTCGCGGGCAGTGTCGCGCACCGCTTTTCGGTCGTGTCGAATCCGGAATTCCTGAAGGAAGGCGCGGCGGTCGAGGACTTCATGCGTCCGGACCGGATCATCATCGGCGTCGACGACGACGAGACGGGCGCGATCGCGCGCGAGAAGATGAAGAAGCTGTACGCGCCGTTCAACCGCAATCACGAGCGCACGATCTACATGGACGTGCGTTCGGCGGAATTCACGAAGTATGCGGCGAACGCGATGCTCGCGACCCGCATCTCGTTCATGAACGAGATGTCGAACCTCGCCGACAAGGTCGGTGCGGACATCGAGGCCGTGCGGCGCGGGATCGGCTCCGATCCGCGCATCGGCTATCACTTCCTGTATGCGGGCGTCGGTTACGGCGGCTCGTGCTTCCCGAAGGACGTGCAGGCGCTGATCCGCACCGCGGGCGAGAACGGCCAGCCGCTGCGCATCCTCGAGGCGGTCGAGGCCGCCAACCACGAACAGAAGAACGTGCTGATCGCCAAGATCGAGCGGCGCTTCGGCGCGGATCTGACCGGCCGCGAATTCGCGGTCTGGGGTCTCGCGTTCAAGCCGAACACCGACGACATGCGCGAAGCGCCGAGCCGCCGCCTGATCGCCGCGCTGCTGGAACGCGGCGCCACGGTGCGCGCGTACGATCCGGTCGCGATCGACGAGGCGCGCCGCGTGTTCGCGCTGGATTTCGGCACCGATTCGGATGCGTTGTCGCGCCTGCACTTCGTCGACACGCAGGACGTGGCCGTGACGGGCGCGGACGCGCTCGTGATCGTCACCGAATGGAAGGAATTCAGGAGCCCCGATTTCGCGCGCCTGAAGGCGGAACTGAAGGCGCCGGTGATCTTCGACGGCCGCAACCTGTACGAGCCGGACGCGATGGCCGAACTCGGCATCGATTACTACGCGATCGGACGCCCCCACGTCGATCCGCAGACTGTCACCCGTGGATGACCGCACGATGAGCACTCCTCGCGAAGTGGGGCCGGTGCCGCGCGAACAGATCGCGCGCTCGCGCGTGCTCGTCGTCGGCGACGTGATGCTCGACCGCTACTGGTTCGGCAACGTCGATCGCATCTCGCCGGAGGCACCGGTGCCGGTCGTGCACGTGCAGCGCCAGGAAGAGCGGCTCGGCGGCGCGGCGAACGTCGCCCGCAACGCGGTGACGCTCGGCGGCCGGGCGGGGCTGCTGTGCGTCGTCGGCTGCGACGAGCCGGGCGAGCGGATCGTCGAGCTGCTCGGCAGCAGCGGCGTGACGCCGCATCTCGAACGCGACCCGGCGCTGCCGACCACGATCAAGCTGCGCGTGCTCGCGCGCCAGCAGCAGTTGCTGCGCGTCGACTTCGAGGCGACGCCGACGCACGAGGTGCTGCTCGCGGGCCTCGCGCGTTTCGATGCACTGTTGCCGCAGCATGACGTGATCCTGATGTCGGATTACGCGAAGGGCGGGCTCACGCACGTGACGACGATGATCGCGAAGGCGCGAGCGGCAGGCAAGCCCGTGCTCGTCGACCCGAAGGGCGACGACTGGGAGCGCTATCGCGGCGCGTCGCTGATCACGCCGAACCGTGCCGAGCTGCGCGAAGTCGTCGGGCACTGGAAGTCGGAAGACGACCTGCGCGAGCGGGTCGCGAAGCTCCGCGCGTCGCTCGACATCGACGCGCTGCTGCTCACGCGCTCGGAGGAGGGCATGACGCTGTTCTCCGGCACGGGCGAACTGCACGCGCCCGCGCTCGCGCGCGAGGTGTTCGACGTGTCCGGCGCGGGCGACACGGTGATCGCGACGGTCGCGACGATGCTCGGCGCGGGCGTGCCGCTCGTCGACGCGGTCGTGCTCGCGAACCGCGCGGCGGGGATCGTGGTCGGCAAGCTCGGCACCGCCACGGTCGATTACGACGAACTGTTTCATTGAGCGCATGCGCGCGGCAGGCCGCGCGCGGCGTTGTATTCATTTCTGGCAGGAAGGACGACCATGACCCTCATCGTCACCGGCGCGGCCGGTTTCATCGGCGCGAACATCGTCAAGGCGCTCAACGAGCGCGGCGAAACCCGCATCATCGCGGTCGACAACCTGACGCGCGCGGACAAGTTCCGGAACCTCGTCGACTGCGAGATCGACGATTACCTCGACAAGACCGAATTCGTCGAGCGCTTCGCGCGCGGCGACTTCGGCAAGGTGCGTGCGGTGTTCCACGAAGGCGCGTGTTCGGACACGATGGAACACGACGGCCGCTACATGATGGACAACAACTTCCGCTACAGCCGTGGCGTGCTCGACGCGTGCCTCGCACAGGGCGCGCAGTTCCTGTACGCGTCATCGGCGGCAACCTACGGCGGCTCGACGCGCTTCGTCGAGGAGCGTGAGGTCGAGGCGCCGCTCAACATCTACGGCTATTCGAAGTTCCTGTTCGACCAGGTGATCCGCCGCGTGCTGCCGAGCGCGAAGAGCCAGATCGCCGGTTTCCGCTACTTCAATGTGTACGGCCCGCGCGAGACGCACAAGGGCCGCATGGCGTCGGTCGCGTTCCACAACTTCAACCAGCTCCGCGCGGAAGGCAAGGTCAAGCTGTTCGGCGAGTACAACGGCTACGCGCCGGGCGAGCAGACGCGCGACTTCGTGTCGATCGAGGACGTCGTGAAGGTCAACCTGTTCTTCTTCGATCATCCGGAGAAGTCGGGCATCTTCAATCTCGGCACGGGCCGTGCGCAGCCGTTCAACGATGTCGCGACGTCGGTGGTCAACACGCTGCGCGCGCT
This sequence comes from Burkholderia sp. MR1-5-21, assembly GCF_053427715.1. NCBI lineage: Bacteria > Pseudomonadati > Pseudomonadota > Betaproteobacteria > Burkholderiales > Burkholderiaceae > Burkholderia > Burkholderia sp. MR1-5-21. The sequence continues at coordinate 8,379 of NZ_JBSAXD010000056.1, read as the reverse complement.
CGACAACCTGCCGCCGCTGTCGCTCGCGCAGCAGGTCGAGCAGGGCCTGATCGAATACGTGCCGTTCCCGGATGCGCTGCGCGGCAAGTACCAGTGCTTCACGCAGGCGGACCAGACGAAGCTGCGCGCAGCCGGCTACGACGCGCCGTTCCTGACGGTGCAGGAAGGCGTCGACCGCTACGTACGTTGGCTGTCCGGCCAGGTTTAAGCCGGCGCGCCGGATCGTTAGACTGGGTTTCACGGTCGGCAGCCGCCGGCCGGTTTCACCAGGAGATCCGGAACATGATCAAGAAATGGTTCGCAGCGGCAGCCATGCTCGGCGCGGTCGCGTCGGCGTGGGCGGCCGTCGACGTCAACAGCGCGGGCGAGGATGCGCTCGTCGGCATCAGGGGCATCGGGCCCGCGAGGGCGAAGGCGATCCTCGACGAACGCAATGCACGCGGCCCGTTCAAGAACGCGGACGATCTCGCCACGCGCGTGAAGGGCATGGGCGGCCATACCGTCGAGCGCCTGCAGCGCGAAGGGCTGACGATTGGTGCGGCCGGCGTAGGCGCGGCCGGCGTAGGCGCGGCCGGCGTAGGCGCGGCCGGCGTAGGTGCGGCCGGCTCAGGTGCGGCCGGCATAGGCGCGGCCGGCGCAGGCGTAGCGTCGCACGCCGCGGGCAAATCCGCCGCTGTACCGGCCGCCGCGCCGGCAGCGAAACAAGCCGCCCCCGCTGCGCGCACCGCGCAGAAATAACGCTCGCGCACCGGACCATCAGGCTCCTTCAGCCGCCGTCCTCGCGACGGTTTCCCGCGGCATGCCGCGGGTTTTTTGCGTGCCGGATCCACCTGTGTGCCAGCCGCTTCCCGGCATCGGTATTCCATCGCCGCAATGGGGATAGCCGGCAAGGGTTGCGTCGCTGGTTTAGAATCGACCGCTTGATCGGCATCGCACTCACGGTACGTCCATGGCTTACAAAACTATCGAAGACACGATCGGCAACACGCCGCTCGTTCAACTGGTCCGCTTGCCGGACGACGAGATTCGCGCACGCAACAACGTGATTCTCGCGAAGCTGGAAGGCAACAACCCGGCGGGGTCCGTGAAGGATCGCCCGGCGCTGTCGATGATCCGCAAGGCCGAGGAACGCGGCCGCATCAAGCCGGGCGACACGCTGATCGAGGCAACGAGCGGCAACACGGGCATCGCGCTCGCGATGGCCGCGGCGATTCGCGGCTACAAGATGGTGCTGATCATGCCGGAGGACCTGTCGGTCGAACGGCGTCAGAGCATGGCGGCCTATGGCGCGGAAATCGTCCTGACGCCGGTGAAGGGCGGGATGGAGCTGGCACGCGACCTCGCGGACCAGATGCAGCGCGAAGGCAAGGGGGTGATCCTCGACCAGTTCGCGAACCTCGACAACCCGCTCGCGCATTACGAAGCGACGGGCCCGGAAATCTGGCGCGACACCGAGGGCCGCATTACGCACTTCGTGTCGGCGATGGGCACGACGGGCACGATCATGGGCGTGTCGCGGTATCTGAAGGAGCAGAATCCGTCGATCGAAATCGTCGGCGCGCAACCGGAGGAAGGCTCGCGCATCCCCGGCATCCGCAAGTGGCCGGAAGCGTACCTGCCGAAGATCTTCGACCGCAGCCGCGTCGACCGCGTCGAAAACGTGAGCCAGGCGGCATCCGAAGCGGCTGCGCGCAATCTCGCGGCTGTCGAGGGCATCTTCGCCGGCATCTCGTCGGGCGGCGCATGCGAAGTCGCGCTGCGGATCGCGCGCCAGGTCGAGAACGCGACGATCGTGTTCATCGTTTGCGATCGCGGCGACCGCTATCTGTCGACGGGTGTGTTTCCCGCGTAAGCGACGCCGGTCTCACACAACGAAAAAGCGCCGCGGCGCTTTTTTCATTTGGCGAACGGCGCGCGCTTACTGCGCTGGCGCCTGCGCGTTGGTGCCGGCAGCGGGCGCGGGCGTCGGGGCGGGTGCGGACGTGGGTGCGGACGTGGGTGCGGGCGCGAGCGCGCCGGTTGCTTCCATCTGCGCCTTCACGGCCTCACCGAGCTGATAGACGGTGAGTGCATAGAAGAAGCTGCGGTTGTAGCGCGTCAGCACGTAGAAATTCTTGAGCCCGAGCATGTACTCGGTCGCGCGCCCCGGAGACGGCAGGTCGACGACGGTGACAGGCGTGCCTGCCTCGGACCCGATGTCGACCGACGGCTCGTTGAGCGTCATGCCCGCTTGCAGCAATTGCGACAGCGCCCAGTGCGGTTCCGGCTGGCCGTCGGCCGCGGCCTGCGCGATGCCCTGGCTGCCGGTGTCGGGGGCGATCTGCCAGACCACCGGGCGATCGGTCTCCCAGCCATGCTGCTTCAGGTAGTTCGCGACGCTGCCGATCGCGTCGGCCGGACTGTTGCGCAGGTCGACGTGGCCGTTGCCTTCGTAATCGACCGCATATTCACGGATGCTGCTCGGCAGGAACTGCGGAATGCCGATTGCGCCCGTATACGAGCCGAGCATGGTCGTCGGGTCGAGCTGGTTGTCGCGCGTCCAGACGAGGAAATCCTCGAGGTTCTTGCGGAACGTCACCTGGCGGCTGTCCCGATTCGGCGTGTCCGGGTAATCGAACGTGAGCGTCGTCAGCGCATCGAGCACGCGGAAGTTGCCCATGTACCGGCCGTAGATCGTTTCGACGCCGATGATGCCGACGATCACCTCCGGCGGTACGCCGAATTCTTCCGACGCGCGCTGCAGCGTCGCCTGGTTCGCCTTCCAGAACTTCACGCCTGCGTTGATGCGGATCGGTTCGATGAAACGCGAGCGGTACACGCGCCAGTTCTTCACGGTCGGCGACGCCGCGGGCTTCACGAGCTTCACCGCGGTCGCCGAATAGCTGACGCGTGCGAAGAGCGCTTGCAGGCTGGCGGGATCGAAGGCGTGGCGGCTCACCATGTCGTTGATGAACGCGTCCACCTGCGCGTTGTTCGCGTAGCGTTGGGGGACGATCTCTTCTTCGAAGGTCTGGCCTTGCGGCGCCGGCTGCTGCGGCTGGTCCTGCGCGATGAGCTTGCCGGCGGCCGCCGCGGGCTGCGTCTGCGCGCCGGCCGGCGCGGCAGCGACGGCGGCGATGAGGGCAGCGGCAACGAGCGGGAGGCGCGCACGGAACAGTGCGGAAACGGAGGCGACAGGCTTGTTGTAATTCATGACGAACCGGAGCGGACAGGGCGAATGCGTTCGGCGCAGTATACCCGACGCATCTGTCGCGACGGGGCGAACCGGACGCCCGTTGTGGTAAGTTAGCGGCGAATTCGCGACAGACGATGGACCTCATCAGATGGAGACCTGCAGCGCCCGCGCGCTGCGGACGACGCTTATGGCAACCGCCTTTTATACGCACCCCGACTGCATGCTGCACGAGATGGGGCAATGGCATCCGGAATGCCCGGCCCGCCTGTCGGCGATCCAGGACCAGTTGATCGCAAGCCGCATCGACGACCTGATCGTGCACGAGACCGCGCCGTTCGCGAGCGAAGCCGCGCTCGCGCGCGTGCATACGCAGGCGCATATCGACTACATCCGGAGCATGACGCCGACCGACGGCTACGTCGAGATCGATCCCGATACGCTGATGAACCGCGATACGTGGCGCGCGGCGCTGCGCGCGGCCGGCGCCGCGATCGCGGCGACCGATGCGGTGATCGGCGGGCGCTACGACAACGCGTTCTGCAGCGTGCGGCCGCCCGGCCATCATGCGGAACCGGCGCGCGCGATGGGCTTCTGCTTCTTCAACAACGTCGCGATCGCCGCGCGCCATGCGCTCGACGTGCACGGGCTCGAGCGCGTCGCGATCGTCGATTTCGACGTGCATCACGGCAACGGCACCGAAGCCGCGTTCGCGAACGACGAGCGCGTGCTGATGTGCAGCATCTTCCAGCATCCGCTGTACCCGTTCTCGGGCGTCGAGCACCAGGCGTCGAACATGGTCAACCTGCCGATGCCCGCGCGCAGCAACGGGATGGCGATTCGCGAGGCGGTCGACATGTTCTGGCTGCCGCGTCTCGACGCGTTCAAACCGCAGATGCTGTTCGTGTCCGCGGGCTTCGACGCGCACCGCGAGGACGACATCGGCGGCCTCGGCCTCGTCGAATCGGACTTCGAATGGCTGACAGCGCAGATCGTCGAGATCGCGCGCCGTCACGCGCAAGGGCGCATCGTCAGCTGCCTCGAGGGCGGCTACAACCTGTCCGCGCTCGGCCGCAGCGTCGTCGCGCACCTGCGCGTGCTGGCCGGGATCTGACGCCGCGCGGCCGCGCTCAGCGCGCCGGCGCGCGCGTATGAATCCATGCGATCAATGCGTCGAGCACGCGATCGCGTTCGAGATCGTTCATCGTTTCGTGGAAGCCACCGTCGTATAGCGTCAGCGTGCGGTCGGGCGAGCCGACGCGCGCGCCGAACACGCGGCTGCCGTCCGGCTCGGTCAGCTTGTCCTCGGTGCCGTGATAGACGAGCACCGGCAGGCGCAGCGCGCCGCGGCCGCGTTCGATACGCGCCATCGCGTCGAGAATTTCCGCGCCGGTGCGGGCGGGCACCGCGCCGTGATGGACGAGCGGGTCGGCGCGGTTGGCCGCGACGACGGCAGGATCGCGCGACAGCAGCGCCGCGTCGATCCGGATCGCCGGGAAGGTCGGCCACGCGCGGCTGATGAAGCGGCTCAGCGCGAGCATCCAGCGCGGCACGTCGCGGCCGGGCGCGAGCGCGGGACTCGACAGCACGAGCCCGGCGAACGCGCGGCCGCGGGCCGGCGCGCGCTCGATCGCATACAGTGCGGCAACCGCGCCGCCCATGCTGTGCCCCATCAGGAACAGCGGCGAATGGCCGCGCGCAGCCTCTTCGACGAGCGCATCGGCGTCGCTCAGGTAACCGTCGAAACGCTCGACCCATGCACGCTTGCCGGGCGACTGGCCGTGTCCGCGCAGGTCGACCGCCAGCACGTCGATGCCGGCCGCGTTCAGGCGCGCGGCGAGCGCGCCGTAGCGTCCCGCGTGCTCCGCCAGGCCATGCACGAGCGCAACCGTCGCGCGCGGCGCGCCGTCGCCGGCCGGCCAGCGGTACGACGCCAGTTCCAGTCCGTCGGCGGTGCGCAGCCGCCCCATCCGCGGCGGGTGCAAGACAGGCGTTGCGGCGGCGGGCGCGGTGGTGGTGGCGGTCATCTGGCGTGTCCCCTGGTTCGTTGATATTCACGTTCCCGATCATAGACGCCACGCAGCCGCCACGCGCCAGCAGCTTCCTCTAATTTCGTCTGGTTATGAAAAGATCGAAATCGATTATTAAGGGGAATGAGGCGTTTGCGGTAAAATCGCCGGCTATTCCAGATGCATCGGCGGCCGACTGGCGGGGCCTGCACAGGCGCCTCCCCAGCTGTCCGCCGTTTTGTTTACATGATCGAATTACGCAATCTGTCGCAGCGTTTCCCGGGACCCAGCGGATGGGTGGAGGCGCTGCACAACGTCAACCTGACGATTCCGCAAGGTGAGGTGTTCGGCATCATCGGCCGCAGCGGCGCCGGCAAGAGCACGCTCGTGCGCACCATCAACCTGCTGACCCGGCCGACCGAAGGCAACGTCGTCGTCGGCGGGCGCGATCTCACGCTGCTGCCCGCGCGCGCGCTGCGCGAAGCGCGCCGCGAGATCGGCATGATCTTCCAGCACTTCAACCTGCTGTCGTCGCGCACGGTGTTCGACAACGTCGCGCTGCCGCTCGAGCTGGCCGGCGCGAGCCGCGCGGACATCGAGGCCGCGGTGCTGCCGCTGCTCGACCTCGTCGGGCTGTCCGCGCAGAAGGACCGTTATCCGGCACAGATCAGCGGTGGCCAGAAGCAGCGCGTCGGCATCGCGCGTGCGCTCGCGAGCCAGCCGAAGGTGCTGCTGTCCGACGAAGCGACGTCGGCGCTCGACCCGGAAACGACGCGCGCGATCCTCGATCTGCTGAAGCGCATCAACCGCGAGCTCGGCCTGACGATCGTGCTGATCACGCACCAGATGGAAGTGATCAAGCAGGTGTGCGATCGCGTCGCGGTGCTCGACGCGGGACGGGTGGTCGAGGAGGGCAAGGTCATCGACGTGTTCCTGCAGCCGCACCACGAAGTGACGCGCGCGCTGATCGGCGACGTGATCGCGCAGGAATTGCCGCCCGCGCTGAAGGCACGCGTCGCCGAGCGGCTCAAGACCGGCAGCGGCCATCTGCTGCGCCTCGCGTTTACCGGTTCAGGCGTCGACCAGCCGATCCTGTCGGAGACGATTCGCCGCTACGAGCTCGATTTCAACATCCTGCACGGCCAGATCGACGAGATCCAGGGCCAGGCCTTCGGTTCGCTCGCGGTGCTCGCGGGCGGCGAGCCGGGCAAGGTCGGACAGGCGCTCGCGTTCCTGCGCGAGCAAGGCGTGGTGGTAGAGGAGCTTTCGTATGTTGAGTGAAATGTTCGACATGTTCGTGCAGTCGTTCTGGGAGACGCTGATCATGGTCGGCATCTCCGGCGTGGTCGGCGCGCTCGTCGGGCTGCCGCTCGGCGTGCTGCTCTACCTGACCGACCGCCAGGGCGTGCTGCAGAACCTCGCGGTGAATCGCTTGCTCGGCGGCGTCGTCAATGCGGTGCGTTCGACGCCTTTCATCATCCTGCTGGTCGCGGTGATTCCGTTTACGCGGCTCATCACGGGCTCGTCGATCGGCACCGCCGCGGCGGTCGTGCCGCTGACGCTCGCGGCTGCGCCGTTCATCGCGCGGCTCGTCGAGACTGCGCTGCGCGAAGTGGATCGCGGGCTGATCGAGGCCGCGCAGTCGATGGGCGCGACGACGTCGCAGATCGTGTTCAAGGTGCTGCTGCCGGAATCGCTGCCGGGCGTCGTTGCGGGGCTGACGATCACGTTCGTGTCGCTGGTCGGCTATTCGGCGATGGCGGGCGCGATAGGCGGCGGCGGGCTCGGCGATCTGGGCATCCGCTACGGCTATCAGCGCTACCTGCCGGAAGTGATGTGGACGGTGGTCGCGATCCTGATCGTATTCGTGCAGCTCGTGCAGTCGTTCGGCGACTGGCTCGTGCGCCGGCTCAGCCACAAATAAGACGATATCCGACGTGTTTGGGGGAAAGGCGATGCAACGACGGTTCATGCTGAAGTTCGTGGCGGCGCTCGGCGCGGCTGCGCTGTTCGCGGGCGCGCAGGCCCATGCGGAGACCATCAAGGTTGGCGTGACGGGCGGCCCGCACGCGCAGGTGATGGAGGTGGTGAAAAAGGTCGCGGCGAAAAGCGGCCTCGACATCAGGATCGTCGAATTCTCCGACTACGTGCAGCCGAACGCCGCGCTCGCCGCCGGCGATCTCGATGCGAACAGCTATCAGCACGAGCCGTACCTGCAGGCGCAGGTGAAGGATCGCGGCTACAAGCTGATCAAGGTGGCCGACACCGTGACGTTCCCGATGGGCATCTACTCGAAGCGCGTGAAGTCGCTCGCCGAGCTGAAGCCCGGTGCGCGCATCGCGATCCCGAACGATCCGACGAATGGCGGCCGGGCGCTGCTGTTGCTGCAGAAGCAGGGCGTGCTGAAGCTGCGCGCGGATGCGGGGCTGAAGGCGACGCCGCTCGATATCGTCGACAACCCGAACAAGCTGAAGATCGTCGAGCTCGATGCGGCGCAGATCCCGCGCTCGCTCGGCGACGTCGACGCGGCGGCGATCAACACCAATTACGCGATGGAAGCGGGGTTGAAGCCCAAACAGGATGCGATCGCGATAGAGGGTCCGAACGGCCCGTATGCGAACATCATCGCGATTCGCGAGGCGGACAGGGGCAAGCCGTGGGTGGCGAAGCTCGTCGCGGCCTATCATTCACCCGAGGTGAAGCAATTCATCGAGGGCAAGTTCGGCGGCGCGGTCATCGCCGCCTGGTAACGCGCGGTACGTGGCGCGCCCGGTGCTGATTAGAGGCGATGATCGAAAACCCGGGCTTTGCGTCCGGGTTTTTTCTCTTTTAAAATAGAACGACCGTTCGCTATTATCGGCGCGCCGCAAAGGAGCGGTATCCTCGATAGCCACGAAGGATAGGTCCGCTTGGCCGCGCAGTCACGAGGCCTCGCTATAGAATGGCCTCTGGTCGTATTCGTAACTTTGGAGCGTGTGCATGAAAATCCTGGTGCCAGTGAAAAGAGTGGTCGATTACAACGTGAAGGTCCGCGTGAAGTCGGACAACACGGGTGTCGACATCGCGAACGTGAAGATGTCGATGAACCCGTTCGATGAAATCGCCGTTGAAGAAGCGGTGCGCCTGAAGGAAGCGGGCGTCGCGACTGAAGTGGTCGCGGTGTCGGTCGGCGTTGCGCAGGCGCAGGAAACGCTGCGT
>NZ_JBSAXD010000055.1:0-37696 GCF_053427715.1 Burkholderia sp. MR1-5-21 | reverse complement strand
GCCGCTCATCGGCCCGGCGATGGCGATCTTCACGGTTTCCGCTTGCGCGGTCGAGCCGAAAATGGCCAGCACGGTCGCAACGGCAATGGGAGAGAAAGAGAAAGATTGCTTCATGGAAGACTCGAATTGGAAAAAAGTGCGACGGGATGACGAGCGTCTACGCGCACGCAGACGAACCCGCCAACCGTCATTCGGACATCGTCTTGACGCTCCTTGCTTGCCGCGCAGTTGTTGCGCGATGTCGTTCAGAACACGCGATCCAGCCAGCCATGGTGATCCGGCGCGCGCCCGTTCTGAATATCGAGCAATGCCGTCTTGAGGCGCGCGGTGACCGGGCCGCCATTCCCGTCGCCGATCGTGAATTCGTGGTTGCGCCCTTTCACCTTGCCGATCGACGTGACGACTGCCGCCGTTCCGCACGCAAACGCCTCCACGAGGCGCCCGCTCTTCGCGTCGGCCTGCCATTGGTCGATCGCATACGGCTCCTCGCGCACGGTGATTCCGAGATCGCGAGCGAGCGTAATCAGCGAGGCGCGCGTAATGCCCGGCAGGATCGTGCCGGTCAGCGGAGGCGTCTGGATCGAACCGTCTTCGAAGACGAAGAACACGTTCATGCCGCCGAGCTCTTCGACCCAGCGCCGCTCGACTGCGTCGAGGAACACGACCTGATCGCAACCCTCGCGGAGCGCTTCCGCCTGGGCCGCGAGACTCGCCGCATAGTTGCCGCCGCATTTCGCATCGCCGGTGCCGCCGGGCGCAGCACGCGTGTAGTTTTCCGACACCCAGAGCGTCACGGCCGATGCGCCGCCCTTGAAGTATCCGCCGACCGGCGTCGCCACGACGCAGTACAGGTACTCGGGCGACGGCTTCATTCCCAACACGGCTTCGGTCGCGATCATGAACGGGCGGAGATAAAGCGCAGACCCTTCGGCCGACGGGATCCAGTCCCTGTCGATACGCACCAGTTCGCGCACTGAGTCGACGAACAGCTTCTCGGGCAGCAGCGGCATCGCGAGCCGCTCGGCGGAATTGCGAAAACGTCGTGCGTTCGCGTCCGGGCGGAACAGCGTGGCACCGCCGTCAGGCAGACGATAGGCCTTCATGCCTTCGAAGATTTCCTGCGCGTAGTGAAGCACCAGCGTTGCCGGATCCAGGCTGAACGGCCCGCGCGGACCAATATTGGCATCGTGCCAACCGCGATCCTCCGAATACCGGATCGTCGCCATGTGGTCGGTGAACACCCGCCCGAAGCCGGGATTCTCCAGCAGTGCTTCGCGCCGGCTCGCCTCGACCGGATCGGGATTGCGCTCGAATTGGAATGTCTGCATGCCGGTGGTGCTCATTTCTGTCCGCTCCTTCGTTTGCAACGGGATCGCCCCGCCACTTATTGAAAGTGATACTCTATACCAAATAAAATAGCGTTTGGTTGCGTTTATGCCTTCCTATTCTCTCAACTTGGCATCACATCTACACCATTTCTATTTTGTGTGGCACTGAATGCCAACATAAAATCACGAGACCTACGACCATGGAAAATCTAGACGAAATCGATCGCAGCATCCTTCGGACGCTCCAGGAGGACGGGCGCATTCAGAACGTGGAGCTGGCCGAAAAGGTGGGGCTGTCGCCGTCGCCATGCTTGCGACGCGTACGCATACTGGAAGAGTCCGGCGTCATCGAGCGCTATGTCGCGCTGCTCGATGCCCGGAAGGTCGGCGCGGGCCTCACGGTCTTTGTCCGCATCTGGCTGACCAGTCAGGATTCCAGAACGGTCAACCACTTCACGACCGAGATCCAGAAGCTTCCACAAATCGTTGAATGCCACCTGATGGCGGGGGATTGCGATTTCCTGCTGCGCGTCGTGGCAGCCGATCTGGATGCATACCGTCAGCTCCAGATCGACCACCTGACGCGAATCAAGGGGGTGCAGAGCGTGAAAACGGAGATTCCGATTCAGCAGATCAAGCTCACATCGTCGCTGCCGATCTGATTCGACAACGACACCTTTTATGGCGCCGAGTCGTCCATTGACGACTCGGCCGCGCGCGCCGCCGCTATCAGGCTGGCGACGCGCACGCAACACGGACAGACATGAACGCCGAAATCGCGTGAACGCCGCGAAGGCGGCGTCAGAATGCGTCGTCGGCCATCGCCAGCGTGGCCTCGGCGCCGTGAACGACCGTATGGCTCAACGATGTCGCGAGCGGCAACACATGCTCGGCGTAGAAGCGACTGGTCATGATCTTGCTTTCGAGGAACGCCGAATCGGCGGAGCCGACCTGCAGCAGTCGATGCGCGGCCACCGCCGCCCGCCCCATCTGCCATCCGCATGCCACCGTGCCGAGGAGGTCGAGAAACGGCGCGGAGCCCGCAAGCGCACGTTCGGGCGTTTCCGCGTAAGTCCCGACCAGAAAGTCCACGGCAGCCGACATATCGCCGATGCCTCGACCAAGTTGCGCGCCGATCGCCTGAAGATCGGCATGATCCGACTTTTCCAGCTCGGCTTGCGCATCCTGCATGGAGCGGATCAGCGCCCGGATCGTCACGGCACCGTCCCGGCCGATCTTCCGGCCGACGAGGTCCATTGCCTGGATTCCGGTCGTGCCTTCGTAGATCGTCGTGATTCGCGCATCCCGCAAAAACTGCGCGGCTCCCGTCTCTTCAATGAAGCCGGTGCCGCCGTGGACCTGAATGCCCATCGACGCGATATTCAACCCCGCCTCGGTGAACCAGCCCTTTGCGATCGGCATCATCAGATCGACGAACGCCTGATGCGTGGTCCGCTCCGCCGGATCCGGGTGCATTTCCGCGTTGTCCATGCTCGCCGCGATCACGAGCCCCAATGCCCGCATCGCCTCGACGCGCGCCTTCATGCTCATCAGCATGCGGCGAACGTCCGGGTGCCGGATGATCGGCACCTTGACGCCGGAGCCGGTCCCGGCCTCGACGCCCTGCACGCGCTGCCGCGCATAATCGCGCGCCAGCTGGTATGCGCGCTCGCCGAGGCCGATGCCTTCCAGACCGACCGCAAACCGCGCACCGTTCATCATGATGAACATGGTCTCGAGCCCGTGATTCTCCTCGCCGACCAGGTAAGCGACCGCGCCCGCCTCGTCGCCAAACGCGAGGACGCAGGTTGGCGTCGCATGAAGACCCAGCTTGCGCTCCAGCGACACGCATTTCACGTCGTTGTATGCGCCCAAGGTGCCATCCTCGTTCACCAGGCGCTTCGGCACGGCGAACAGCGAGATCCCCCGGGTGCCGGACGGCGCGCCGTCCACCCGGGCCAGCACCAGATGCACGACATTCTCGGCGAGATCGTGATCCCCGTACGTGATGAAGATCTTGGTGCCCGACAGCCGATACGTCCCGTCTCCGGCGGGCCTCGCGGCAGTGCGAACGGCCGACAGGTCGGAACCGGCCTGGGGTTCGGTGAGGACCATCGTACCGGTCCATTCGCCGGTGACCATGCGCGGCAGGAACATCGCTTTCAATTGCGCCGATCCGGCATGCTCCAGTACGTTGATCGCCCCTCGCGTGAGCATCGGCAGCAAAGCGAATGCGACACTGGCGCCGTTCCACATCTCGTCCACGGCGGCGGCCACGACGCGCGGAAGATTCTGTCCGCCGAGCGCAGCAGGAACCGACAGCGCATTCCATCCACCGCGGACGAACTGCGCATACGCGTCTTTCCACCCCGCCGGCATCCTGGGATGGTCGCTCTCGAGACGCGCCCCTTCGATATCGCCCGTGCGATTGATCGGCGAGATCACCTCGGCGGCGAACGCACCGGCTTCCTCCAGAACGGCATGCACGACGTCGGGCGTCGCTTCGCCGTATCCCGGCAGCGCAATAACGTCGCGCAGACCGGCAAGTTCCTGCAACGCGAACTGGATGTCCCGAATCGGGGGTAGGTATGGGTTCATCGATTGTCTCCTGAGAACGAGGTCATCCGCGCGCCGTGCCGGCGATGCATGCGGGCCATCGAGCCGGCATGCCCTTGCCTCGTCTGAATGTCATGCGCGACGGGCTCGACAATGTCCCGCCGTCAACAGAACGGGGGCTGCCGGGCGGCACCCGGAATGCACCGGGACCGCCCGATAAAGCCGGCGCAACACGCGCGGCTCGTACCGCACATCAACTGCCGCTGAAGGCCGGTTTGCGCTTCTCGAGAAATGCGCGCATCCCTTCGCTTGCGTCTGCCGTCTGGGTCGCCGCGACAAACAGGTCGGCTTCGAGCCGCAACCCGTCCTCGAGCGAGACCGCGAGCGCCTTTTCCACTGCCGTTCTGGCCAGACTCAGCGAAGCCGGGAAACGATTGCCCAGCCCATCGAGGAAACGCAGGCCCGACTCGACAGGATCGCCTGCTTCGACCACCTGATTGATCAGGCCGATACGTTCAGCCTCATCCGTGCCGATCAGCCGGCCGCTCGCGATCATCTCGAGCGCGCGCGGTTTGCCGACCAGCGCAGGCAGGCGCTGCGTGCCGCCGTAGCCCGGAATCAGGCCCAGCTTGATTTCCGGCAGGCCGAACCGGGCACCGGCCGCCGCGATCCGGAACGTGCAGGCCATCGCCAGTTCCAGCCCGCCCCCCAGCGCCACGCCCTGAATGACGGCGAGCGATGGAAAGGGAAGCCGATCGAGCTTCGCGAACGTGCATTGCCCCGCCCGGGCAGCCGTGCGATGTGCGCTCACGCTTCGATCGAGCATTTCCTTGATATCCGCGCCCGCGCAAAACGCCTTGCCGCCCGCCCCCACGAATAGCAGCGCACGCGGCGCGGAGGCCGCAGCCTCGTCGATCAGCGTACCGATGCGCTCGATCATGCCGGCGTTCAGCGCGTTCATCGCCTCCGGCCGGTCGAGCGTGATGATCGCGACATCGCCACGATGCTCAAGTGTGACGCTCATGCTTCGGAACCTTCGTCCGGATCGGGGCGGAAGCGCGGCTTGCGCTTTTCCATGAAGGCGGCAACGCCTTCGTGCGATTCGGGCGTGCCGTAGTACAGGGCCAGGGCCTGCATCCCGAGGCCGCCGATGCCGCGGATCGAATCGGAGTCGGCATTGAACGACCGCTTCGCAATGGCGATCGCCGTCGGGCTCATCTGCATGATCTCCTGACACCAACGGTCGACTTCGGCGTCGAGTTCGGACGTCGGCACGACCGCATTGACGAGGCCCATCGCCAGCGCCTGCTGCGCGGTATAGCGCCGGCACAGGAACCAGATTTCACGAGCCTTCTTTTCGCCGACGACGCGCGCCAGGAACGCGGTGCCGAAACCCGGATCGACTGAACCGACTTTCGGGCCAACCTGACCGAACTGCGCCGACTCGGCTGCAATCGCCAGATCGCAGCACGTCACCAGCACATTGCCACCGCCGATCGCGTAGCCGTTGACGCGCGCTATCACCGGCTTCGGCACTTCCCGGATCAGGCCTTGCAGTTCTTCGACCGGCAGGCCGATCAGGCCGCGGCCATCGTAGCCGCCGTCATGTGCCGACTGATCACCGCCCGTGCAGAACGCCTTCTCGCCGATCCCGGTGAGGACGATCACGCCGATCGACTTGTCCCAGCCCGCACGGTGGAGTGCATCGATGAGCTCCTCGCAAGTTTTGCCGCGAAACGCGTTGTACTTCTCGGGGCGGTTGATCGTGATGCGGGCGACACCCGCTTTCACTTCGTAAAGGATATCGGTATAGCTGGTCATGTTCGTGTCACCCATGCATGGTCAGGCCACCGGAAACAGAAATGACCTGCCCGGTGATGAAATCGGCGTCGTCGCTCGTGAGGAACGCGACGATGCCGGGAATGTCGGCCGGCTGGCCGAGACGCTTGAGCGGGATCGCGCGCAGCAGCCCGTCGTACACCTTCTGCCCGAACTCTCCTTCGCCCATGAAGGAACGCAGGAGCGCCGTATCGGTCGGCCCCGGGCAGACAACGTTCACGCGCACGTTCTTGCGCGCGCATTCCCGCGCGACGGTCTTGCTGAACGACGTGATGCCGCCCTTGCATGCCGAGTAGACCGACTCGCCCGACGAACCGACGCGGCCGGCATCCGACGCGATGTTGACGATCTTGCCGCCGCCCTGTTCGACCATGATCGGCAGCACCGCGTGATGGAGATTCAGCGGCCCCATCAGGTTGATCGAGACGACCTTGCTCCAGAAATCGGGGGTCGTCTCCAGGAACGGCATCGCAACGTCCCAGCCTGCGTTGTTGACGAGCGCGTCGATCCGCTTCAGGTCGCCATGAACCTGCTGGATCGTGCGCACGACGGCCGCGTGGTCGGTGATGTCGAGCGGAAGCAGCGTGAGACGCTCCGCATGTTGCTCGAGCCCTTTGCGCAGTTCGTCGAGACCGGCCTGACTCAGGTCCAGGCCCACGACGTGAGCGCCTTCCTCGCAGAAGCGTTGCACGAGGCTCCTGCCGATACCGCCGGCCGCGCCCGTGATGACGACGACTTTGTCTTTGAGACCACGCATTTTCGATACTCCTTGGTTGATAGTCGTTACTCGGCGAAGGCCATTCGGCCGATCAGCATCCGCAGCACCTCGTTGGTGCCTTCGCCGATCTGGAGCACCTTCGCGTCGCGAAACAGCTGTTCGACGGGATAGTCCTTGCTGTAGCCGTTGCCGCCGTAGATCTGAACGGCCTCCGAAGCGGATTGCATCGCGAGGTCGGACGCGAACACCTTGAGCATGGCCGACTCCTTCCGATGGTTCATGCCGCTGTCGGCCATGGTGGCGACCTGTTGCAGCAGCAGCCGGGCAGCCTGGATGCCGATTGCCATGTCGGCAACCTTGAATTGCACGCCCTGGAAACTGGCGATCGGTGCACCGAAGGCCTTGCGCTGCTTCGCATGCGCCTTCGCGTACTGATACGCGGCTTCGGCCGTGCCGATCGCAACCGCCGAGATGCAGATCCGCGCGATGTCCAGGCCTTTCATCGCGACCAGAAACCCGTCGCCCTCGTTCCCGAGCCGATTGCTTTCGTGAACCCGGCAATTTTCGAACGCGAGCTCGCATGAGACGGAGCCTCCGCGCAGGCCCATCTTGTTTTCCTTTCTCGTTACCGTGTATCCGGGCGTGCCGGCCTCGACGAGGAAGGCGGATATGCCTTTGTCTCCGTTGGACGGATCGGTTTTCGCCATCACGATGACGAGGCCCGCGACCGCGGAATTGGTGCACCAGGTCTTGGTGCCATTCAGGACGTAGCCATCGCCGTCCCTCACGGCAGTCGTCTGGATGCTTGCGGCGTCCGAACCACCGGACGGCTCGGTCAGTGCGAACGCACAAAGCATGTCCCTGGCCGCTCTCGGGAGATACTTCCGCCTCTGCTCCTCCGTACCAAAATGGAGAATCGTCTCGGCAGACAGCCAATGTGCATCGAGCGTGAACCCGACACTTGCATTGGCCTTCGAGATCTCGACGAGTGCAAACGCGGCCGACACCATGTCCGCACCCTTTCCACCGTATTCGGCCGGCAGGGACAAGCCGAGGTAATCGTTGTTGCCGATCTTCTCGAAGAGGTCCGCCGGAAAAACGTCTGTCGTGTCCATCTCGCTGCTGAGCGGCGCGATTTCCCGTTCGGCAAAAGACCGTGCCTCCGCCTGCCATGACAATTGCTGCTGATTGAGATGCATGTTCAATTCCTTGACCATTTGGTGATGAATCGAGCCGCGCATGGCGCGCCTTTGCGCTTCACGCGCGGCGTGCAGCGATGACTTCCTCAGCGTGCTTGCGAAGCGCGAACTTCTGGATCTTCCCGGTAGCAGTCCTGACGATTGGCTCGAAAATCACGTGCTTCGGCGTCTTGAAGCCGGGGAGCTTCGTCCGGCAGAACCGGATGACGTCGTCCTGCGTGAGCAGGCCGATCTGGTCCGGATGCAATTCGATGATCGCGCACGGCACTTCGCCCCACTTCTCGTCGGGCACGGCCACGACAGCGACGCCGATCACCGCCGGATGCGAACACAGAATTTCCTCGACCTCGATCGAGGACACGTTCTCGCCGCCGGAAATGATGATGTCCTTCAGGCGGTCCTTGATCTCGATGTAACCATCCGTGTGCATCACCGCAAGGTCGCCGGTCCGGTACCAGCCGCCCGCGAACGTGTCGCGGGTCGCGTCGGCATTCTTCAGATACCCCTTCATGCCCAGATTGCCGCGATACATGACCTCGCCCATCGTCTTGCCGTCGCGCGGAACCGGCTCGCAGGTCTTCGAATCGGCGACGATCAGCTCGCCCGCGACGGCGGTGCGGACACCCTGGCGCCCCATGCGTGCAAGTTGCTCGTCCTGGGGCAGGTCGCGCCAGGCGTCCTGCGGGACGCACACCGTGTTGACCCCGTGCTGCTCGGTCATGCCGTACACATGGATCACCTTGAAGCCGAGCGCTTCCGTCTGCCTGATCACGCCCACCGGCGGCGATGCGCCGGCGCAAACGATGGAAATGGGCGCTGCAGGCTTCGTCCAGCCAGCCGGCTTGCCTGCCACCAGCGAACTCAGGACGGCGGGCGCGCCGCAGAAGTGCGTGACGCCGTGCCGTTCGAGCGCATCGTAGATGTCGTCCACCACGACCCTGCGCAGGCAGACGTGCGTGCCGGCGACGGCCGCAAGCGCCCATGCGTAGCACCACCCGTTGCAGTGAAAAAGCGGCAGGGTCCACAGATACACCGGGGTTCCGATGTTCAGACCGGCATAGATCACCGTGCCGAGCGCGTTCAGATACGCGCCGCGATGGTGATACACGACGCCTTTCGGATTGCCGGTCGTGCCCGACGTATAGTTCAGCGCAATCGCGTCCCACTCGTCGTCCGGATACAGCACCTGCGCATCGGCCGGGGCCTGCGCCAGAAAATCCTCGTATTCGATCGTGCCGACAGGCACCGTATCGGGAACATCGTCGTCGCGGATATCGATGACGTCGATGTGCATGCCGGCCAGTGCGATGGCGTCCCGGGCAACGTCCGCGAGCGGCTGATCCACGAACAGCACGCGCGTTTCCGAATGCTGCAGGATGAACGCGATGCCGGCGGCGTCGAGCCGGATGTTGATGCAGTTGAGCACACCGCCCGACATCGGCACGCCGAACTGCGCCTCGAGCATCGCAGGAACGTTCGTCGCAAGGATCGAGACCGTGTCGCCACGCTGGATGCCGGCGCCAATCAGGCCGCGGGCGAGATTCCGGCAACGTTGCGCATATTCGCCCCACGTATAGCGTCGGTTCTTGTGGATGACGGCCGTGCGATCCGGGAACACATCGGCCGCACGATCCAGCAGCCGGATCGGCGTCATCGCCTGGTAATTCGCCGGATTCCTGTCCAGTCCCGCGTTGAACTTGTTGTCCATGTCTCGCTCTCTTGGTCTCGTCACAAAGAAACTGCCAGCCGCGTGGCCTGGTCGATGGCGCGTAGCGCATCCAGTTCGGCTGCCACGTCCGCGCCGCCGATCAGGCGAGGTTCGATTCCGCTCGACCGCAGCGCGTCGTAAAGCGTCCGGTTCGCGTGCTGCCCCGCGCACACGATCACGTTGTCGACCTCGAGCACGCGCGCTTCACCGTCCACCGTGTAATGCAGCCCGTCGTCGTCGATCGCGACGTAGCTGGCCCCCGCAATCATTGCGACATTCGCATTGCGCAGCTTCGCCTTGAGAATCCATCCGGTCGATTTGCCCAGGTTCCGGCCGAGTGTCTCCGGTTTGCGCTGGAACATGTGCACGACCCGGCTGGCTGGATGCCGGACAGGTGGCATCAGGCCGCCTGTGCTTGTGATCGTCGGATCGACACCCCAGGCATTCAGGAACGCGTCCTTGTCGATCGACTCGTCGTGCTTGCCGACCAGAAACTCGGCCACGTCGAAGCCGATCCCGCCTGCGCCGATGATCGCCACTCGCCGGCCAACCGTGACTCGCCCGGCGAGTACGTCGACATAGCTGAGCACCTTCGGATGATCGATGCCCGGAATGTCGGGCAGTAGCGGCACGACGCCCGTGGCCAGGACGATTTCGTCGTACCGCCCGCCGGACAGCTCGTCGGTCGAGACCTTCATCCCGAGCCGTACGGTCACCCCGGTTCGCGCCAGCGAGACCCTGAAGTAGCGCAGCATCTCGTGGAATTCGCTCTTGCCCGGGACCCGCTTTGCCAGGTTGAGCTGACCACCAAGTTCGGGCGCCGCTTCGTACAGCGTGACCTGATGGCCGCGCCGTGCGGCGTTGACCGCGAACGCCATGCCGGCAGGGCCACCGCCCACCACGGCAATGCGGCGCGGTACGGCAGACTTGTCGTCCTCGAACTCGATTTCGCGACCGGCACGCGGATTCACGAGACAGGTTGCCGTCCGGTCGGTGAAGATCCGGTCGAGGCACGCCTGATTGCAGGCGATACAGGTATTGATCTCGTCGGCCTTCCCGAGCCGGGTTTTCTTTGCGAAGTCCGGGTCGGCCAACAATGGCCGCGCCATCGAGACGAGATCGGCCGCACCCGACGCGACGATCTCCTCGGCGACGTCAGGCGTATTGATGCGGTTCGACGCCATCACCGGAATCGACACCGCCTTCTTCACGTTGCGGACCGCTTCGATCCAGGCGGCACGTGGAACGGACGCGGCAATGGTCGGCACCGACGACTCATGCCAGCCGACGCCCGTGTTGATCATGTCGGCGCCGGCGAGTTCGATGCGGCGCGCGAATGCCGCAACCTCGAGGGCAGCCATCCCGCCTTCCATCAGATCGATCGCGGAAATCCGGTAGATCACCATGAAATCCCGCCCGACGCGGGACCGCACGGCCTTCACGATCTCCAGAGGAAAACGAATCCGCCCCTCGAACGAACCACCGAATTCGTCGTCACGCTGGTTGGTGACGGGGGCCGTGAATTCGTTGATCAGGTAGCCCTCGGAGCCCATGATCTCCACGCCGTCGTATCCGGCTTCACGGGCCAATGCTGCCGTTCTGGCGAAGCTTTCGATCGTCTCCCGAACTTCCCGGTTGCCGAGCGGGCGCGGCGCAAACGCATTGATGCGCGCCTTGCCGGGCGACGGCGCGACGCAATCCGCGACCTTCGCATAACGGCCTGCGTGCAGGATTTGCAGCACGATGCGGCCGCCCGACTTGTGGACTTCCGACGTGATCAGGCGATGCTCATCGAGCTGATCAGGACTGTTCAGCAGCGGCCCGCCCGGATCCATCACGCCCTCCGGTACCGGCGAGTACCCGCCCGTGAGGATCAGGCCCACCTCGCCTTTCGCCCGTGCGGCATAGAAGGCCGCCAAGCGCTCATGCGGCCGATCGAGCGTTTCCAGTCGCGTATGCATCGCGCCCATCACCATGCGGTTCTGAAGCGTCGTACGACCGATGCGGATCGGTTTCAGCAGGGTTGGATACGTCGACATGGTCCTGGCAGCAGTGGGTAGCGACGGTTACATGGTCGTCCACCGCGCACATATATGTCAAGTACTTGATATGTATTTTATCTTCTTGTAGGGTTTACCGGGTAGTGCGCCGCACAATCCTGACCATTAATGACATGTATATGTCGTTTCCCCGGTCAGGCCGGAGGCTTCGGAAGAAGGGCAAGACGATGAGAACGGAATGCCGGCGCACATGCCGCGCCCGTCAGCACAATGGCGTTGCACACGCACGCCACCAAGGCTGCGGCAATGCCTCCGCCGTTCGCGTCAGTCAACGCGGGACCGGCAGCGCAATGCATCGGGATCGGGATCGGGATGAGAAGGGACGGATGAAACGCTGGCTATTGCCGCGAGCGCGACAAGCGGCGCGAGACGCCCGCAATCACCGGACCGGTGAACGGCCCGCCGCCATCGCTTGTACACGTCGACACGCCGGCAGAAGGCAGGCTCGGCCGGACCGTCACCGGGACAACGCGCGCTGCGCAACCACCCGGCCAGCGATGAATCGTTCGATCTCGCTGTCGTCATAGCCCAGTTGTTGCAGCACGCTTCGGCTGTGCTCGCCCAGGTCGGGTGCTCTGCGCGGCGCCACTTTCGTTACCCCGGCAATCTGCAGCGGACTGCTGACCGTGTGGGTTGCGCCGCCGCACGGCTCCGCCAGCGGCACAAAGATGTCGTTCGCGTACATCTGCATGTCGCCAACGACCTCTTCCGCGTTCTGCACCACGCCATAGACGACGCGACATTCGTCGAAGAGCGCCTTCCAGTAAGCCAACGGATACTGAACGAACGCCTCGTCCAGAATGGCGACGAGGGCGCCGGCATTCTCCACGCGTGCGTCGCTGTCGGCGAATCGTGCATCGGTCAGCAGGGACGGCAACTGCATCGCCTTCACGAGTCCCTGCCAGTCCTTGTCCTGCAACAGGATGAGCAGCAGCCAGCGGCCATCCGCCGTCCGGTACGGATTGAGCAGCGCGTTTTGCGGCGCCGTGCGGCTCTGCGCGCGCTGGAACCGGGCACCGCTCAGCCCGCCCTCGATCCACATTGCGGAGGCCCATGCGCCCTGGGCAATCAGCGAAGTCGTGACGTAACTGCCCTTGCCGGTCCTTTCGCGCCGATACAGGCCCGTCACGATCGCCGAATAAAGCGTGCATGCGGTCGCATGATCGCCAATCCCGGGAACGGGCACGGCCGGCGGACTGTCACCGTCCCGCGTGACGTCCATCAGCCCCGAGCGCGCCCAATATGCGGTCACGTCGAAACCGGGCTTGTTCGCTTCCGGGCCGTTCGCGCCATACCCGGTGATATCGGCGTAGACGAGCCGCTCGTTCAACCCCGAAAGCGCGTCGTACGTGAGGCCGAGCTTCTCCTTGACACTCGGCGGGAAATTCACGACGACGACATCGGCCCACTTGACCAGCCGCGCCACGACGTCATGCGCATCCGGCGACTTGAGGTCCAGTGCGAGGCTCTGCTTGTTGCGATTGGTCAGTTGCCACGGATAGTTGTAATCGCTCACCGGATTGGGTGGCGCCTTGTAGAAATGGCGATAGGGGTCTCCCGCGCCGGGCGGCTCGATCTTGACGACGGTCGCCCCGAAATCGGAAAGGATGGTTGTGGCGGCCGGTCCGGCGACGTAGCTTGCGAAGTCGACGACTTTCAGCGTCGAGAAGATGCTTTCGGTGGCTTCCATGACGTAGATGAAACGAAATCGATGAAGGATGGACGCGACGCCCCGCCATTCCGGATGACGCCCCGAGGGCGCTCTCGCCACCCACGCAAACAGGTTAGCCAACCACCATTTTTACGTCAAGTACATTACACAAAGACAGAAATGACCTCGCGAAATACGCATGTATTTGCCGACTACTCCATGAGTACACTTTGAATACACATCATGATCATGTCGTTTTAGACAAGAATGCGCTAGAATGCGGCAACCATGGGCGGCGTCACGGCCACCCGGCTTGCGCAGCGCGCCGCACCGAAGCCTCCCCCCGACAGACGAGCCTGGCGAATCAGCTGCAGTTGTTGCAGGCCGCTCGACGCGTGAAGTGCTGCGTCAGGACACCGATGCGCATCGTGTCGACCGGGAATGCATCGACGCGACGCATGCACGTCACAGCCGCCCTTGTGCCGGTCCCCGTTACTGCAGCGCCCTTATCAGGAGTCGACCATGCTTGATGCTTATCTCTACGCCGGACTTCGAACACCATTCGGACGCGTGGCCGGCGCGCTCGCCCCGGTTCGTCCCGATGATCTGGTCGCGACGGTCATCCGCCGCGTCGTCGAAGACAGTCCGTTTCGCGCTGACCAGATCGAGGACGTCGTGCTCGGTTGTGCATGCCAGGCCGGCGAGGACAGCCGGAACGTGGCCCGTCACGCGGCCCTGCTGTCAGGCTTGCCGCCAGGCACGCCCGGCCAGACCGTCAACCGCCTGTGCGCGAGCGGCCTCGCCGCCGTCCTCGACACGGCGCGGGCGATCACGGCCGGAGAAGGCGCGCTGTATGTGACGGGCGGCGTCGAGAGCATGAGCCGCGCGCCGTTTGTCGTTGCCAAGAGCGAGGCAGCCTTTGGCCGCGAGTTCAAGGTCTACGATTCGGCCATCGGCGCACGCTTTCCGAATCCCCTGATCGAACGTCAGTTCGGCGGCGACACGATGCCGCAAACCGCCGACAACGTGGCGAGCGACCTCGGGCTGACGCGCGAGGACAGCGACCGCTTTGCGGCTGCTTCGCAGGCCAGGTTCGCCGCGGCCCAGGCATCGGGGTTCCTCGCCGGCGAGATCCTTCCGGTTTCCGTGCCGACCGGCAAGAAAACCCCGCCGAAAGTGATCGAGCTCGACGAACACCCGCGCGCCGACACCACGCTGGAAACGCTCGCGTCGTTGCGCCCGCTGCAAGCCGGCGGCGTGACGACCGCCGGCAACGCATCGGGTGTCAACGACGGTGCGGTCGCATTGCTCGTCGGCAACCGCGCGATCGGGGAAGCCGCCGGCATCAAGCCGATGGCGCGCATCCTGGCCGGCGCCGCGGCCGGCGTCGAACCGCGCGTGATGGGAATCGGCCCGGCACATGCCATTCCCAAGGCCCTGGAACGGGCCGGCCTGACGCTTGCGGATATGGATGTCATCGAAATCAACGAAGCGTTCGCGGCACAGGTACTCGGCTGCCTGAAGCTGCTGAACGTGGCATTCGACGATCCGCGCGTCAATCCGAATGGCGGCGCGATCGCGGTCGGCCATCCGTTGGGCGCTTCGGGCGCACGAATCGTGCTCAATGCGGCGCGCGAGCTCGAGCGGCGCGGCGGACGGTATGCGGTCGTGAGCCTGTGTATCGGCGTGGGTCAAGGACTGGCCGTCGTCATCGAGCGGGTTTGACGCCGGATCGGCTACGGCACGCACGGTCATCGTCGCAGCGCATGCTCGCGACGATGGCCGCTCCCGCGACATCATCAAGAGATCAACATGCAAGACCCGCTCGAATCCCGCCCACCCCGCCCCGGCACGCGGCGGATCGTCCTGCCGATCGTGGCCATCGCCGCAGTCGGCCTGTCCGTGACGGCGGCATGGGCGTGGTCCGCCGGCTGGATCGGCAATCGAGTCACGGCTGCGCGTTTTACCGATGTCATGGAGCAGACCAACGGCAAGATCTACGCGGGCTTCCGACGCGCTCACAGCAAAGGGGGGTGCGTCTCCGGCCGCTTCCGCCCGACATCCGGGGCGGCGTCGCTGTCATCGGCCCGGGTGTTCCGGCAGTCCGACGTACCGGTTCTCGGGCGCCTTTCGATTGCCGGGGCCGATCCGCACGCACCTGACGCGGCTCAGCGCGTGCGAAGCCTGGCCTTGCTGCTTCGGACCGACGACGGTCAGCAGTGGCGCATGGCCATGAACAGCTTTCCGTTCTTCGCCGTGTCCACCCCGTTGGGCTTCTACGAACAGCGCCTCGCTGCGGCGCCCGACCCGGTGACCGGCAAGCCGGACCCGACGAAATTGAGCGCCTTCTATGCAGCGCACCCGGAGGCGCGTCGCTTCGACGCCTGGGCAAAATCGGCCCCGTGGCCCAGCAGCTGGGCCAACACGCAATTCAACAGCGTCGATGCGTTCCGTTTCGTAGCCGCCGACGGGACACGCCGCGACGTGCGCTGGTCCATGCGACCGCAGGCGCCTTTCGTTGCAATGGATGCGCAGCAGCGCGCGCACGCCGATGACGATTACCTGAGCGAGGAATTCCAGCGCCGGCTGACACGCGGCCCCGTCCGTTGGGATCTGGTGGTCACGCTGGCCCAGCCCGGCGATCCGGTCGACGATCCGTCCCGTCCGTGGCCGGAAGGTCGGACCCAGATCGTTGCCGGCACACTGGAACTGGACGGGCTCACACCACAGGCAACCGGTGCGTGCCGCGATGTCAACTACGACCCGCTCGTGCTGCCGAGCGGCATCGAACCCTCCGACGACCCGGTCCTGGCGGCGCGGTCCGCCGTCTATTCGCAATCCTACAATCGCCGCGAACACGAGATCGCCCGCGGCCAGGCATCCGATGCACTCGGACTGGAAGCTCGCCGATGAACCGCCCCGCCCACTTCAACCGACTCGCGCGCCTGCTGCACTGGTCCATGGCGGCACTGATCGTCGCCATGCTCTTCATCGGCGTCGCGATGGTCGCGTCGCTGTCGTTGCGCCCATGGCTGCTGGATCTGCATCGTCCGCTGGGGATCGCCATCGGCGCGCTGGCGCTGGTACGCATCGCAAACCGTCTGTCGGGCCGCTCGCCGATGTTGCCAACCGACCTGCCGCGATGGCAGGTCGCAGCAGCGCACATGTCGCACCTGTTGTTGTACGCGCTGATGATCGGTCTGCCGTTGATCGGCTGGGCGATGTTGTCGGCCGGCGACTTCCCCGTGAAGCTCTACGGCAACGTCGACCTGCCCGCGATCCTGCCGGCGAGTCCCGTCGCGTATGCAAGCCTGCATCTCGTGCACGTATGGCTGGCCTTCCTGCTGTTCGTCACGGTTCTGGCCCATCTGTGCGCGGCATTGCACCACGCATGGATACGCCGGGATGGCGTATTTTCATCGATGGCACGCGGCCCCGCGCGCTGATCGTCGAGCACCGCGTGGTGTGGTTCGGCCGAACAGGCAGAACGCCGATGACGCATCGTCAATTGGGTCCCGTCGAGACCGGGTGACGGTCTGCTGCGCGTATATATCCCCGCCGGGGAATCAATCACACTGTGACTACCTTAAACACCCCGCGCTGAACAAAATGACTGCGTTATCCGTATTGGATCTGGTAATGATCGGCGAAGGCAAGCGCCTTGCCGAGGCCGTCGACGAGTCGCGCCAACTGGCACGCCACGTCGAAAAGCATGGGTACCGGCGCTACTGGATCGCCGAGCATCACGACATGCCGGGCATCGGATCGGCGGCGACGTCGCTGATCATCGGCGAGATCGCGTCGGCCACGACGTCGATCCGCGTCGGCGCCGGCGGCATCATGCTGCCGAATCACGCGCCGCTCGCAGTAGCGGAGCACTTCGGCACGCTCGACAGCCTCCATCCGGGACGGATCGATCTCGGCTTCGGGCGCGCGCCCGGCAGTGCGGGCGCAGCTGTCCGGGCACTGCGCCGCGGCGCACCCGAACGTGATTTCGCGCTGGATGTCCAGGAGGTGATCGACTATCTGGCCGACGACGGCAAGCAACCTGCGCGCGCCGTTCACGAGCCGCATGTCATTCCGGTCTGGATTCTCGGCTCGAGCCTCCATGGCGCCGATCTCGCGGCGAAGCTCGGCTTGCCGTATGCGTTCGCGTCGCACTTTGCGCCGCGCCACCTGTTCGACGCGATTGCCCATTATCGGAAGAACTTTCGTCCTTCCACGCACCTCGCGTCGCCATACGTCACCGTTGGCGTCAATGTTTTCGCGGCCGACACGAACGAGGAAGCCGACTACCTCGCCAGTTCGCATCGGCGCTGGATGCTCGACCTGCACGTGGGTTGCCTGGGCCTGCTGCCAAAGCCGGTCGACGGCTACGTGCAGGGATTGCCCGACCACGAGCGCGAGGTGCTGAACCAGGTGATGGCCTGCACGGTCGCCGGCGACAAGGCAACGGTGGGGGGCGGTCTTCGCGAACTGCTGTCCCGGACCGGTGCGGATGAACTGATGATCGATTCCCGCATCTACGATCCCGTCGCGCGGATGCGTTCGCACGAATACGCTGCGGAATCGATTCGCGATCTGCTGGCATGACGTCCTTGCGTCCCCTTCCCGCAAGGGGACGCCTCCCTGCCCGGACACCGCCTACTTCCCGGGCGCGTCGCCCTCAAGATGCGTGTAGTGGATGTCGAAGGGCTTGTTCGTGATGAACAGGAACGTGACGTCGTTGTCGGCCTGGGCGCCATGCGACATCGTCGACCCTTCCGGGAACCACACGAAGCTGCCGGGGCCGAAGGATCCGGCGCTGGTGACGAGGATGCCGTCAAGCACGTACATCCCGTGAGCACAATTGTGCCAGTGGGAAACGTTCGTGAAGCCCGCCTTGTAGCAGATCTTCGCAACCGACATCCCGGTATCTTCGTCGACGACGCAGAGTTTCTGCGGAATCGTGGCGTTCAGCTCGGGAACATCGAGCAACGCCCAAGGCATCTTGTTCGTGTCGACGACTTTCACTTCCTGCTTGCTCATTTCACCTCTCCTTACGTGACAATGCGTTTCGACATCGCCGACGAGCACGCCGAAAACATCTGTTGCGTCGCCTCGACGTTGCCGTCGAGGCCGCCGTTCCAATCATCGGTCCGGCGAAGTTTCCAGACCGATGCCAGCGTCAGCGCGAACTACTGCGCGGCGCTCGTACCCTGCGCGTACGTCGGATAGTCGGTGTAGCCTTTCTCGGAGCCGCCATACCAGTCCATCGGCGAAGGCATGACGACCGGCGCATCGGTTTTCAGGCGCTCGACAAGATCCGGATTGGCGATGAATGCGCGACCGAATGCAACCAGGTCGGCATCCCCATTGCTGACCAGTGCCTTGGCCTTGTCGCCGCTGATCCCGCCGTTGACGATGACCGGCCCGGAGAAGCCGGGACGGACGATCTCGAGAATCTTCGGGAGATCGGGACGATCAAACCAGCCGTTGGTATCGCCGATGTGCAGGTACGCGACGCCAAACGCTTCCAGCATCGCCGCGACGTACTGGTACGTCTCGACCGGATTCGGATCCCGCACGTTGTTGTAGGCAGCGAACGGCGAAATCCGCACGCCGATGCGATTCAACGGAATGACTTCCGCCACCTGCTCGATGATCTCGCGCAGGAACCGGGCACGATTCTCGACCGAGCCGCCGTATTCGTCGTCGCGCCGGTTGGTCGTCGCCGACAGGAATTGATGAGGCAAGTAGCCGTTCGCAGCGTGGATCTCGACACCGTCGAACCCGGCTTTCACCGCGTTTTCCGCGCCGCGCCGGTATTCCTGCACGGCTTCCTTGACCTCGTCGAGGGTCATCGCTCGCGACGGCGTTGCGTGGATCTTCGTGTAGACGCCGTTCTCCAGCTGCCCCCAGACGTGCAGTTCATGCAGGTCGTCGTTCAGGCCGGAAGGCGACACGGGCGCCTGGCCGTCCAGCAGTGCGAACGAACTGGCGCGACCGGTGTGCCAGAGTTGCGCGACGATACGTCCACCGGCTTTGTGCATCGCGTCCACGACGCGACGCCAGCCTTCGGTCTGGTCCGGCGTATAGAGTCCCGGCGAGCGCTCGAACGATTGCGAGTTCGGCGTGATGTTGATTGCCTCGGAAATCACGAGGCCAGCGCTCGCGCGCTGCGCATAGTACCGCGCCATCAGATCGGTCGGCACGTCGTTCTCGTCGGCGCGCGCACGCGTCAGCGGCGCCATGACGACCCGGTTGGGGAGGCGGATTGCGCCGAGTTCAAAAGAATCAAAAAGCGAAGCCATTCAGTTTTCTCCTTGATGAACCGAACGAGTCGAATAGGTGCGCGAAGCAGGCTCGCTACGTCGACACGCGATTCAATTAATCACACGATCAATAGAGAGACGCGGCGCCAGCACCGAATTGCGCGCTTCTCTACCATCGGAGTGAAACTATATGCACTGACGGGGCGGCGTTAAAGCCGTGGCAGACAAACTTATCGTTAGCAAAATTGCTAACAACAAGGCCCACTCCGCGTCGCAGATTCGCCGCATTGCCTGCGTGGTCACGGCTGGACCGCAGGTGCGTTTACGGGCATCAGGATATGCGCCGGGAAGTGACGGGAGAATGCGCTCGATACGCAACGCTTCATTGCACGAAAGGCAACGGCATTGACACATGTATCAGCGAGTGGCCGTGTCGTTCGCGAGCGCGTCGAGGCGTGCCCTTGCCTCGCGCAAATCGATCGTGTCGAGCCCTTCCGTGAAAAGTCATGGATCCCGGTCAGCACCTGATCCGTCGTTCACCGACCGGCGCACACGCGTGGCCGGTGACGTGGCTATTCGACGCTTTCCGGTTCGCCGATCGCTTCCGGCTCCCGATCGGCATCCGGGCAATACGCCGGATAGTCGGTGTAGCCATGCGTCCCGGCGCCATAGAAGGCGTCACGCCCGGCTTCGGCCAGCGGCCAGCCGTGACGGAGGCGCTCGACCAGGTCGGGGTTCGCGATGAACGGACGCCCGAATACGGCGAGATCCGCCTGGCCGGACTCGATCGCATGCTGCGCAGTTTCGGCGGTAAAGCCACCGGCCAGAATCAAGGTTCCGCGATACGCATCGCGGAAGGCCTGCTGGAATGCCGCCGTGTCCAGATGGCTCGCGTGCACATAAGCGAGATTGCGACGCGAAAGCGCCTCCGCAAGCGCCAGCCATGTATCGTCCTCGCCATCGAACGCGTGCAGATCCGCGAGATGCGCGTTGGGCGACACGCGTACACCGACGCGTGCACGGCCGATTTCGTCGCTGACGGCATCGACGGTCTCCAGCAGCAAGCGTAACCGGTTGTCGATCGATTGGCCGCCGTACACGTCGTCGCGCGTGTTGAGTCCGGCGTTGATGAATTGCTCGAACAGATAGCCGTTGCCGGCGTGAATCTCGACACCGTCGAATCCTGCGGCCATCGCATTGCGCGCCGCCACGCGGAAATCCATGATCACTTGCCGGATACCGGCGATATCCAGCGCAACGGGTGTGCTCGCCGCCACCTGGGCCGGCGAGCCGTCCGTGTCGTAAGCCTGAACGAGCGTGTCGGCAGCGCGCACCGCAACCGATGAAACCGGCGCCTGACCGTTGTCGTGCAACGACGCATGGGAAACCCGGCCAACGTGCCAGAGCTGAATGAAAATCCGCCCGCCGGCTCGATGTACCGCGTCGGTCGTGCGCTTCCAGCCGGCAATTTGAGCCGGTGTATGAATCCCTGGCGTGCACAGGTAGCCACGGCCTTGTGCGGAGACCTGCGCACTCTCGGTGATGATCAACCCCGCGCCCGCACGCTGCGCGTAGTAGGTCGCCATATGCGGCGGCGGAACGGTATCGACCGCGCGTGCGCGTGTCATCGGTGCCATGACGACCCGGTTGGACAAGCGCAGGCCGGAGAGATCGTAAGAATCGAACAGCGACGGCATGATGGGTTGCTCCACAAACGGACGCAGGCTCACCTGCGTTCCTCGATGATCAGACATGCGAAGGAAAATCCGGCAGCACATATTCGGCCAGTTCATCCAGGATCTCGTCATAAGGCTGACGGCTGACCTTCGGATTGAGCGCGACGTGCGAGACGCCGGCCTGCCTGGCAAGCGTCAGGTAATCGCGTAATCCGTTCCGGCCGGCGCGAAATCCGCCGGGGATACGCTGGAACGGCACATCCGGGTCGCCGCTCAAATCGAGGTACCCGCCCAACCCCCAGGGCTTGAATGCGCCGTCCCCCGCCGCCGTGCGAACCTGGGCGCGCCATTGCGCCCCGAATTGCGTCAGCCGGTCCGCATTGGGCGCTGCGCCAAGGAAGCCATCGAGGTGATGTGCGAGCCATTCGATGCTCTGCTGCGCCTGCCCCACGGCGATCGCCGGCACCCGCCCGAACGGCGCCTTGGGCACGAGGTCCAATCCGCCGTTCGATCCGCCGAAGCGTGCGGATTCGAAATGCGGGAAACGCTCCTCGGAGACGGTCCGATACACCGCATACGCATCGCGGTAACGATCGCCGCGGCTCTCGTAATCGATACCGAACATCGGGTAGTCGCTGTAGCGGTCGCCCGAGGACAGGCCGAGCACCAGGCGGCCGCCGCTCAGTTGATCCAGCGACGTCGCCTGCTTCGCGAGGTTCAGCGGTTCGCGCGTCGGCAGCACGATGCCGGTGGTTCCCAGCGCAATGCTTTGCGTGGCTGCGGCCAGATACGAGATGTAGACGAGCGGCTCGAAGATCTGCGCGACGTCCCCGTAATGCGGGTCGTAGAAAGGCACGTCGCGCATCCACAGCGCGCCGAACCCCAGCGCCTCCGCTCGCTGGGCCATCTGCACATGACCACGCATCGTCGGTGCCGGCCGTCCCGGGTGGGTTTCCAGTGGCAGGATCAGGCCGAGTGTCAGTGATGCCGGCCGGAAAAGGCGTTGGAAGCCCGGATGCTGCTGAAGCGCAGGATGGAGAATCCCTGTATCGGCGACGTCTGCCGGCGGCGCCGCGGTAATTGAGTCAGTCATGGCTATGACCTCGTGGTTTCGCGTTACCCACAGTGTCATTGATTCCATGATGAGGATAAACGGGGCAATGTGACCCGTACTCGGTCCCACGAGGACCCAATCCACGAACAGCCTCCTGCTGGTCCGCGCCGCCCCGACGGCACGGCTAGCTGGCGGCAGGCTCTACCCTCTCCCACGGCACGCCGGCTGCCCAGGATTCCACCAGCAGATCGATGAACGCGCGAACGCGCGGCGACAGGTGACGTTTGCTCGGGTAGATCAGGCGGACGGGATCAGGCGCCGGGCGATAAGCACTCAGCACCTCGACCAGCGTACCGGCACGCAGATCGTTGCCGGTAATGTATGTCGGCAGGTAAACGAGGCCGAAGCCGGCCAACGCTGCCGCGCGCATCGCCTCCGAACTGTCGATGTTCAAACGGCCCGGCTTTTCGAACACATAGGGGCCATCAGACGTGTCGTAGCGCCACGCACGCGGATGCTCCGCGCTGAGCAGCACGATCGTGTCGTGCCCGTCCAGATCCTGCGGAATGCGCGGCGTCCCGCGCCGGGCAAGGTAATCGGGTGACGCACACGTGACGAACTGCTGCGAAGCGACGGTACGCGTCAGGATCTGCGAGTCGTCTTTGGGCGTGCCGATCCGGACAGCGATATCGAATCCCTCGTCGACCAGATCGACGAAGCGGTCGGTAAACCAGATGTCGGCACGCAAATCGGGCCATTGCTTCAGAAACGCGTCGAGGATCGGCAGGATGTGACGCTGACCGAAGGACAGCGGTGCCGTCAACTTGAGGGTGCCGGTCGGCTTGCCGCGGCGCTGGGCCATCATCGCGTCCACCTCGTCGAGATCCTGCAGGATCTGGTGGCAACGCTCGTACATGACCCGGCCTTCGTCCGTCAGGCTCAACGTCCGCGTCGTGCGGTTGAGCAGGCGCACGCCCAGTCGCGTTTCGAGGCGCAGGATCGATTTGCCGACAGCCGAGCGGGTCAATCCCAGCGACGATGCCGCGGCGGTGAAACTGCCGGCTTTCACCGCCGCGACAAAGGCCGTGATATCGCCGAATCGGTTGGGTTCCAAAGTAGCCAGTGCCTCGCAATACGACAGGATAAGCAACGTTCCCGGACATGGGAATCCATATCCCCAATCATCGCCCTATCCTTCCAGTCTGTCGAGAAACAACTCGTATCGAGCCCCGGCCGTCGCATGAAAGGCCATTCGTCCTTCCGCATTCCCCGGCCGATCAAAGGAGAAATTCGATGTCATCCACCATGTCACGTGGTCAATTGTTCGACATGCTCAATACATTCGTCGATGCGTGGGCCAATCGTCGCGCGTCCCCGATCGACAATCTGCTCGCCGAAGATGTCGATCTGTTCAGCAGCCACAACGGACATGTCCACGGAAAGGACAGTGTGGTCAGTCTGCTGCGCGATGGTTTTCCGGGCGCCCAGGCAGTCAGCATCGCCGCGACCAATCGGGTGGCGCGCGCCAATGGCGACATCGCCGTCGTCAGTGCCTATGTTCACGGCGAAGTCCGGCCATCTGCCGTACGTCGCGATGCGAAAGTCGCCGGATTCGGCGGTGTTGCAGTCCTGACCTTTGAAACACGGCAATCCGGGACTCGCATTCGTGAAATCAGGATTCAGCTCAACGGGGTCCAGGGCGACGCGAACTTGCTGTCCGGCTGGAAACTGCCCCCTGCGGATCGCGCGTGGAAACCCGGTGACACGCCGGCCGTCGTCGTCAGCGAACTCGACGCGCCGTGGCATCGCATTCCGGAATCCTCGTTGCCCGTCAGCAACGAGGAAGCCATTGCCGACGCATGGTTCCGCTACGCTTGGGCGCTCGATCAAGCCGATTTCGTGCTGTTCGCCGACGCCTTCAGCGAGCACGCAGAAGCCGAACTGACGCCCATGGGCCATCTGAAAGGTCGTCGCGAGCTGATGACCACACTGAAGGCGTTCCGCCTGCCCTGGCCATGGATGCAGCACCATGGTGAACCACTCCGCATCGACGTCGGGCCCGACGGCGATCACGCGGCAATGGTGCTGGGAAGAATCATGCCCGGACGCACCGACGACGCCGCCGGCAAGCGGTTATTTGGTGCGCATTACCGGATCCGTCTCGTGAAGGAGAACGCCGGCGTATGGAAGATCGACCGCATGGAATATTTTCCCGGCTGGTTCAGCGCATGAGGACATGCGTGCCATCCGGCACTCATGCACCCAGCGTTTCACGACAGGATTCGAATACATCCGTCACCCAGGAAATGAAAGCGGAAAGCTTGGGCGCAAGGTGGCTGCGCTGCGAGTACACGACGGAAATGGGTTTCTGCGGCACCGGATACTTCGGCAGCACTTCGACGAGTTCGCCACGCGTCAACTCATCCTGCACGGCAAACCGTGCTGGCTGAGTCAGGCCGAAACCCGCTTTCGAAAGCGCGATATAGGAGTCGGAGTTGTTCACCCGAACGCTGCTGGTCATCCGGATCGTGGTCGGCCCGGCATCGGTCTGGAAATCGAACGTCGGCGGCCGAACACCTTTTCCCGACGTGTAATACACGACCCGGTGATCGGTCAGGTCGTCGAGTGTTTCGGGGACACCTGCACGCTTCAGATAGTCCGGAGAGGCCACCGTCACGCGCTTGAACACGCCCACCTGCCGCGCGATCATCGTCGAATCGCCCAATGCGCCGACGCGAATCGCGCAATCGACACCCTCCTCGATCAGGTCCACGATCCTGTCGGTTGCCCCGACGATCAGGTCGATGCCCGGATACATGTCCCGAAACGCGGCCAGCTTCGGAACGATCACACACTTCGCAATCGACGTCTGCATGTCGATTCTCAGTGTGCCAGTGGGCTTCGCCACGCCCAGCCGATAAACGGACTCGCTCTCGTCGACCGCATTCAGAATCTTGACCGAGGACTCGTAATAGAGCCGGCCCTCCTCGGTCAGGTGAAGTTTTCTTGTTGTTCGATTGATCAACCGTACGCCCAGACGTGTCTCGAGGTCCTTGATGGCCCGCGTCACGACCGGTTTGGCGAGCTGCAACGTATCGGCTGCCTTCGAAAAACCGTTCACGTCGACGACACGAACGAAAATCTGCATTGCCTGGAATCTGTCCATTTACCACTCCACCGGCGCCCCAGGCCATCCTGCCTCGAGGCCCAAATACTGCGGCGCATCTTCCACCATCCGATGTCCGCATGACTGCTCGCTCGATCCGGACACACGTCCCGCCCGGCTCACGCTTCGGCTCGGCCATGCGACGGAAAATGCGGAAGCACATACTCGGACAACTCGTGCAGGATTTCCGCGAACGGCCGCCGCGACGGCTTCGGATTGAATGCCGTGTGGCTGACGCCAGCCTGCCTGAGCGTCTCGAGATACCGGATCAATCCGTTTCGGCCGACCCGTATTCCCGCCGGAATCGCCGTCAGCGGGAAATCCGGGTCTTCCTCGAACTGCAGGAACAGCCCTTCGAAGAACGGCTTGAATACGCCATCACCGTTCACCCGTCTGACGGCGTCGAACCACGTCCTGGTGATCATCGAGACACGCTCGAGACCGACGTTGTAGAAGAACCAGCCATCCGCATGCGTCGCGATCCATTCGACATCCTGCCTGCTCCGTCCCGTGACGAACATCGGGATCTTGCGTACTGTCGGCTTCGGAATCGTATCGACGCGCCCCGTCAAGGTCCCGAATCGCGCAAACGCGCCAACGGGAAAATCCTGTTCGGTTGCGACGCGGAGCAATTCAAACGCCTCCCGGAACCGGTCGCCGCGCAGTTCGAAGTCGTGTTCAAGCCCGAATGCCGGGTACTCGACCGCCCTGTCGCCGGATGCAACCCCAAGCAGCAGACGGCCGTCCGTCAGGCGATCGATCGATGCAGCCTGTTTCGCGAGAAGCAGCGGGTGCCGCAACGTGATCACGGCGCTGCCGGTGCCGAGCGCGATCCTCGATGTATTCGCGGCAAGGAAACCCAGATACGTGAATGGATCGAAAATCTGCCCGACGTCACCGAACTGGGGATCGTAGGTCGGAACGTCCCGCGCCCAGAGTGCGGCGAAGCCCAGCTCATCGGCCAGGCGGGTCAAGGCGGCATGGTCCTTCATCGTCGGCACCGGCGTGTCCGGATAACCTTCGAGGGGCAAGATGAACCCCAAGGTCAAACGATTCGGAGCGAACACGCGGGAATAGCCGCTCAGACCGGCAAACGCGCGGTCTTCCCTGATCTCTTCTGCTGTCACGACACACTCCTCAAAGCAATGGCCTCGGAACTCCCCGCTCCTGAAGGGGTAAACACCTAACATCGAAACACACTCGTATTGTCGGTCACTCGCTACAATTTATCAACCGATCACTTACGGATCGGCAAGAAGGACGAGACTGATACGGAGGTGCGAGAAAGCCCCGCGCCGGCCCGGTATCAGAAGACGGTTCATGCATCTGCAGAGCAGCCTTCCCGGTCGCGCTCTGCGTCGAGATGCGCGCTGTTCACAGGAGAGCTACATGGCTACCATGAAAGCAACGGTATTCGTAGAACCCGGTCGTATCGCACTTGAAGACAAGCCGATTCCCGATATCGGGCCGACCGACGCGCTGATCCGCATCACCACCACGACGATATGCGGCACTGACATCCACATCCTGAAGGGCGAATACCCGGTCGAAAAGGGACTGACGCTCGGCCACGAACCGATCGGCATCATCGAAAAGCTCGGTTCCCAGGTCAAGGGTTACCAGGAAGGCCAGCGCGTGCTGTGCGCGGCCGTCACACCGTGTGGCCAATGTTCGTCGTGTCTGATGGGCTTCCACTCCCAATGCGGCAGCCGGTCGCCCAGCGGCTGGAAGATTGCGGGCGGCTGGAAGATCGGCAATTACCTGGACGGCTGCCAGGCCGAGTACTTCGTCGTGCCTGACGCCCAGGCCAATCTCGCGCTGATCCCGGACAATCTGACGGACGAAGACGTCCTCCTCATTCCCGATATCGTCAGCACCGGGTTTTCTGCCGCCGAATCTGCCGGAATCAAGATCGGTGATGTCGTCGTTGTCATCGCACAAGGACCTATCGGCCTCTGCGCGACGAGTGGCGCACGCCTCATGGGCGCCGGCCTGGTCATCGCCGTCGATCCCGTTGAAGAGCGGCTCCAGAAAGCGAAGACGATGGGTGCCGATGTTGTCCTCAATCCGACGAAGTGCGATGTCGTCGACGAAGTGATGAAACTCACGCAAGGCGTAGGCGCGGACGTCGCCCTCGAATGTCTTGGCAGGGACGAGACGATCGGGACGTGCGTCAACGTCACACGTCCGGGCGGCACGATTTCGAGCGTCGGCATCTACTCCAAGAGCATTCCGATTCCGCTCGACGGTTTCGGTGCCGGCCTGGCCAACAAACGGATCGTCACGTCGACCTGCCCGGGCGGCAAGGAACGAATGCGCCGACTCCTCAACGTCGTGTCGAGCCAGCGCATCAAGCTCGACCACCTCGTGACGCACCACTACTCGCTCGACGATGTCGTGGAAGCCTATGACCTGTTCGGCCATCAACGCGACGGCGTCGTGAAACTGGCGCTGAAGCCGTAGCCGGACGTCATCGCCGCCTACGCAATCGGATCGATCGGATCGACCCGCACTCGATTGCGCGAGCGAGTGTCTCGCATGCGCGATCGAGCGCGTCGCGTGGGGCCGATCCGGGTCATGTTGAACCTTGCTGCCCGTCAGCAGGCATGCGCACCGGACTGACGGGCCCTGCTTGCATTTCCGGAATCAAATTGACGTCCTCGCATTGCGAGGCAGGCAACATCACGCGCGATACCAGGACGGCGGACGCTTCTCGACGAATGCGTCGACGCCCTCTTTCGCATCGCGGCTCGCCCAAAGACGGGCAATCGCGGGATGTTCCCAAAGCGCCGGATCCGCCGAACCGGACATGACCGGGTTTGCGGCGACAACCTCGGCGGTCGCCTCGATGGCGAGCGGCGAGCACTTCAGGATCGCCGTCGCGTGACGCATCGCCGTTTCAATCAGGCTCGGCGCCGGCACGACTTCGTTGACCAGCCCGAAACGCAATGCCGCCGCCGCGTCGACGGACTCTCCTGTCAACAGCAGTTGCATCGCGAATTTCAGCGGAATGTGTTGTGCGAGCCGCTGTATTCCCCCCTCGATCGCGGCGAGACCGACTCGCGGTTCGGGCAGCGCGAAACGCGCGGTGTCGGCCGCGACGGCGAGGTCGCATGCGAGGAGAATCTCGACGCCTCCACCCAATGCGACACCGTTCACTGCCGCGATGACGGGCTTGCGCCGGCCAAAGCGCCGGCTCAACCCCGCAAATCCGGATGGCGGTTTTTTCGCGGGGTCGAGATCGTCCTTGATATCGCTGCCTGCGCAAAAGGCATTCGGACCGCTTCCGGTAATGATGGCCACCCGCAATGACGGATCGGCTTCGAAGCCATCGAATAGCTCCGCCAGCTCATGATGCGCACCGACATTCAGCGCGTTGCGGCACTCGGGGCGGTTGATGGTGACGATGAGAATCTGACCGCGTGCTTCACGCGTGACGAACCGGAGTGTCATGTTCAAGCCCTGTGCGGAGACTGAAATACCCGTCGTCGATGACGACGGCACGACGGGACGGAGCCTGTACCCGAAAACGGGCGACGTCGGCTTGCGTCTGCCAGATCTGGAGCGTCAGGTCGTCGCCCGGATAGACCGGTGCGGTAAAGCGGACCTTCATCTCCTTCACCGAATTCGGATCGTTCCGGGCGATCGAGCGGACGAGTGCGTGACCGACCATGCCGAACGAGCACAGGCCATGCAGGATGGGCCGCTCGAAACCCATGGCCGCGGCGATTGCCGGGTCGACGTGAAGCGGATTGTCGTCGCCGCTCAGGCGGTAGATCAGGGCCGCACGCGGTGCGACGTGGAGCCGGATCTCACGGTCCGGCGGCTCGGCTGGCATCGCCTGCTTCGCGGTCGAAGGCCATGCCGGACCGCCAAAGCCGCCTTCACCTCGGCACAGTTCGGTGCTGGAGAGCGACGCAAGCAGCTGCCCGCTTCGTGCATCGACAAGGTCGCGAGACGTCGCGAGCACGGCGCCGCGCCCCGGACCGCGATCGTAGACCCCGTCCACGCGGCTGCGTCCGATCACGGCCCCCTCTGCAGCGGGCAATTGGTGAATGACCAGCTTCTGTTCGACATGAAGCACGGCCCGCCAGTCGATTCCGGTCTCCGGCTGGCGAATCCAGAATCCCGGATAGCCGAGCACGACCGCCATCGTCGGCAACGCGACAAGGCCCTCCTCATAGACGAAGCGCAGATCCGCAACGTCGTGGGGGATTGCGCCTGCACCGACACCAAGCGCGTACAGGATCGTGTCCCGTTTCGTATACCGGTGGTGAACTTCGTCAAATTTCCAGTTCGTCAATGCGGGATAGTCGATGGCCAACTCGCTTCTCCGTTCACGTAGGCGGGTTATCGCGCGGAATCGGCAGCAGCGCCGATGCCGGACGCACGAGCTCGGGTCGACTGTCCCGACCGACCTTCGTCGCCTTCGACAGCCTCGATGTTCTCCAGGTACGTCTCCCGCGCGGCGGAGACTGCAATCAGCGAAAGCAGGCCGCCCGTCATGATGTAGAGCGCAAGCGGCCACGACGCGCCGGTCGACGCATACAGTGCGGCTGCCACGAACGGCACCGGCCCGCTGGTAATCAGGCCGCCGACCTGATATCCGATGGCCGATCCTGTGTAGCGCAAGCGCGTTTCGAACTGCTCGGGCATGAAACTCGCAATCGGACTGTAGGTGCTCGCATGCAGAAGCGGCAGCGCCAGTTGCAACGCCAGGAATACGAAGAGCGGCTTGCCACTGTCGATCAGCCAGAAAAACGGAAACGCCGACAGCGCAACGAGCAGCGCCCCGCCCAGCAACACGGGACGGCGCCCGTACCGGTCCGCCAGCATCGCGAACAACGGAATCGTGAAGATCTGCACGAACGCGGCGGCACAGACTGCACCAAGCACCACATCCCTGGAGAGTCCCGTGCGCTCGGGAACGTAACGCAGGATGAACACGGTCGCCAGGTAAAACAGGATGTTCGGCGACGCGATCGCAAAGATCGTCACGAGCAGCGGCCTGCGCGCGGTCCGGATCACATCGGCCGCCGGGAAGCGCGCCTGCTGCTTTCTCTCCTTCACCGCGGCGAACGCGGGGGTCTCCTCGATCTTCAACCGGATATAGAGACCAAGAAGCACCAGTACCGCGCTACCGATGAACGGAACGCGCCAGCCCCAGCTCATCATGTCGTCCGCAGGCAGCTTCTGGACGAGATAGAACGACGCCGTCGCCAGAACGAGGCCTGCCGGAATGCCGCACTGCGGCCAGCTCCCATAAAACGCCCGCTTGCGCGGCGGTGCGTGTTCGACCGCCATCAGTACCGCCCCGCTCCATTCCCCGCCAATCGCAATGCCCTGCATGATGCGGAAGAAGACCAGCAACACGGGAGCAAGCAGGCCGACCTGGTGGTAGGTGGGCAACAGGCCGACCATCGCCGTGGAAACACCCACGATCGACAGACTGAGCACGAGCATCGCCTTGCGACCGAGCCGATCGCCGAAATGACCGAAGACGATGCCGCCGAGCGGTCTGGCAACGAACGCTGCGCCAAACGCTGCAAACGACGCGAGCGTGCCAGTCAACGCATTCAGGTTCGGGAAGAAAATCTTGTTGAAGATCAGTGCGGCCGCCGTGCCGAACAGGAAAAAGTCGAAATATTCGATCAGCGTGCCGATGAAACTGGCGAAGGCGACCTTCATGATGCCGGTACGCACCCAAGGCCCGTTCGAGCTACCCATGTTTGCCTCCATATCGTTGTCCGCGATTCACGGGCCGACCATTGCGGCCGGGTGTCCCGGTTTCAGTCCGTTCATGCGGACACCTCCCGGACACCCGTCCAGCGCACGGGTTGCGGTACGAGCCGTCCGTCCGTCACCTGGGCGGACAGCTCGCGCTTCAGGATTTTTCCACTGGCGGTCAGCGGAAAATGCTCGACACAGACGAAGTACTCCGGCATGTCGTACTTCGACAAGCCCGCGTCGAACAGATGACAGAGGATGTCGTATGCGTCGACGGGCTCGCCATCGGACGCGATGATGCCGAGGCAAACCTTTTCGCCGAGGCGCTCGTCGCGAACGGGAAATGCGGCGGCCTTCACGACGCGCGCGTGCTTTAGCGCGAGTCCTTCGATCTCGGCCGGGTAGATGTTGTGGCCGCCGCGGATGATCAGATCCTTCGATCGCCCGGCGATCTCCAGGTTGCCACGCTCGTTGAACCGCCCGAGGTCGCCGCTCATGAACCAGCCTCCGGCATTGAACGATGCCTGCGTAGCGGCGGCATTGTTGAAATACCCGAGCATGAGCGACGCCCCGCGCCCGCCGATTTCGCCGATTTCACCCGGCGCCGCTTCGGTATCGCGGTCATGCGTTCGAAAGATGCGCAGCGCGTAACATGAGTTTCCGCGCCCCACGGTTTGCCCGACGGTCTGAATCAGCGTGTCGAGATCGTCGGTCGGCAATGTCGACGTGTGAGAACCGTTCTCCGTCATGCCGTACGTGTTCTGAGGCTTGATGCCCCGCTGGACAAGACGGCGCGCCAGCTCTGCCGGAATGGCCGTGCCCGACAGGTAGAAGACGGTGACGTCGCCCAGCCGGTTCAGCCGGCGTGCGTCGAGTTCGCGAAGAATGTCGATCGCGTGAGTCGGCACGCCCATCAGGTAGCGCGCACGCGAATCAATGATCCGGTCGAGCGGCTGCTCGCCCTTTCGCAGGTCGTTCACCACGAGCTCGCAACCGCTCGCGAGACACTGCACGAGTGCGACCGTCGCCAGGTGATGGCTGAGCGGCCCGAGACAGTACATGATCAGGTCGTGCGTATGTCCCCAATCGGCAACCATCGCACGCCCGTTTGCCAGCAACGTGTTGTCGCTGTGCATGACGGCCTTCGGCTGCCCGGTCGTACCGGAGGTGAACGCAAGATAGGTCACCTTGTCGGGATTGTCGTTGACAGGCTGCCGGGGTCCTGACGCCTCCATGCCCGGAAACACACGAAGATCACCGGACAGTACAGGGTGGCTCCCGTTGCCGCCAGGAAACGCGTAGACGCGCCGCATGCTGCCGATCGCTCCGACACGCTCAAAAATGTTCTTCACGTCGGAGTCGGCGCCATATCCGAGCTGCCCGACGAAAGCGGCAACCGAGCAGCGCTCGAGCAGCGTCAACACCTCGTCGACCGTGTGATTCTGGTGCAGCGACAGCGTGCAGATATAGCCGTTTCGGGAACAGGCCAGCATCAGCACCACACATTCGACGCGATTCGGGAGCCAGCCTGCTACCCGGTCTCCTGTTCGCACGCCTGCATCGTGC
Source organism: Burkholderia sp. MR1-5-21 (assembly GCF_053427715.1). Lineage (NCBI taxonomy): Bacteria > Pseudomonadati > Pseudomonadota > Betaproteobacteria > Burkholderiales > Burkholderiaceae > Burkholderia > Burkholderia sp. MR1-5-21. The sequence goes on along the minus strand of NZ_JBSAXD010000055.1, from coordinate 5,194 downwards.
AGGTCCGCGGCAACGGCATCTGCCCATTGCGTCAGCTCACGCCATGTCAGCCGCTCGCGGGAATCCCGCAGCGCATGGCTGTCGGGGCGCGCACCGGCGTGCTTGCGCGCCATTGAGTACAACGTATCGTCCTGCCAGACCCGCCGGGCGTAGTACTCTCGCGCAAGACTCGGGTCATGCAGCGTCAGCATGTTGGAACGCATTTCTGTCTCCGGATTGGCTTGTGTTGTGCGTGCGCGGATCGATCTCGATTCGCCGTCCGCGCATCGGATGCGGTCGTGCTATCTGACGTTGACGACGACTTTGCCGCGTACCTGGCCGTCCCGCACGAGCGTCATCGCTTCGGCGGCCTGCTCGAAAGCGAAAGCGCGCATGACGACGGGCCGGACATGTCCTTCGTGCCAGAGACGGAAAAGCGCCTCTTGTGCGGCCCGCACTTTTTCAGGCATGCGATCCCGGTAATCACTCCATTGCAGCCCAGCCACCGAGATGTTCTTCAACAGCAGGTAGTTGACCTTGACCGACGGTATGTCACCGGCGGCAAACCCGATCACGACCACGCGTCCGCACCAGGCCGTCGCGCGAATCGCGCCGCCGAAAAATTCGCCTCCGAGCGGATCGAGCACGACGTCCGCGCCACGTCCGTCCGTGACGGCATGCACTTGCTCGCGGATGCTGTCCCGCAAGCTGCCGCGGGTCAGATCGATGACGTGATGAGCGCCCGACTCGAGCACAACCTTCCGTTCCGCTTCACTCCGGACCGCCGCAACAACGGTTGCACCGAGACCGACCGCGATCTGGACGGCCGCAAGGCCAACCCCGCCTGCTGCACCACCGACCAGCACGGTGTCGCCGGCCTGGTACTGGCCGCGCTCGACCAGCGCAAACCAGGCCGTTTGATAGACGAGCCCCATGGCGGCGGCTTCCGCGTACGCCATCCCGTCCGGGATCCGGAACGACTGTGAAGGCGTAGTCAACGCCTGCTCGGCAAGCGCGCCGAACTCGATCTGGGACATCACGCGATCTCCGGGCACATACCCGGTCACGCCAGGACCGACGGCTCGCACCACGCCCGCAAAATCCTTTCCGGGCGTGAACGGACGCGGCGGCAACAGCTGATATGTCCCGGCAACCGTGAGAATGTCGGGAAAGTTGATGCCTGCCGCCTGCACGTCGACCAGAATCTGGCCGGGGCCAGGCGCCAGATCGGCCACCTCCTCGACACGCATCGCCGACGGTTCACCGTGTTCGTACACTTGATAACTGCGCATGAATCAACCCTCGATCAAATGGGAACGACTTCAGAATTTCTGCCGCGTGACTGCCGCCTGTCGTCAACGCATGTCAACAGTCCGCTGCGTTCGACATCCACTGTTCACGGAATTCGCGTTGCATCACCCGCATTGCATTGACGCGGGGACGTGCCGGGCCTCGGCATCCGGTGCACGGCATACGCGACCAGGCTCAATCGTCAGCAAAACGCATGCCAAACTTCAGGTCGTGGATTTTTAATGACTCAGGCGCGTGGGCACGCACGGCAGACTCGGGTATGTGTCCCGAAAGTGTGTTCGGGACAGTCTGTCGCGTCGACACAGTGTCTTTCGGGAACACACTCGGCGCGTGTGTTGAAGGCATCGATTGCGATGCGGCGAAAGAGGGGCCGGTCCTGCCGTGTACGACGGTCATCGAAGCGCGTTTTTCTCGAATCTTATTTATGCCTCGATGACCGTTCGACGCTCAATTACTCCACCTTTACAGAAGCGAGCTCCTGCCGTAGAACCTCCCGGAAAACATCAGGTCGTCCGAAAAAATTCCCGATGTGAAGCTTGCGAAAGACGCCGTCCTTCTCGATGGCCAGCGTCGGGTACCCCTGACCACGCAATTTTTCCAGCAATGCCTGCGACTCCGTAAAATGCTCGTCGAGATTTCTGGAGGCTTGATCGAACGCTTCCGCGAATATCGAAGAATCAAGACCGATTTCGCCGGCCGCACGAATGATTTCGTCGCGCGTGGCGATCGGACGCCCTTCGACGTAGTACGCCACCTGCAGCTTTTTCAGCATCGCCAGTCCCGCCTTCCCGATCTCTTCCGCAGCGATCATCGCCGCTGTAGGCGGGCCCGAATCCAGCAGCATGCTGTAATCAAACTGCGCTGTTCCCGTATAAGCCTCTCCGAATTTCTGACCACTGAGCGCCGTGATCCGGTCTTCATGCGGACGCACGAATTCTCTCCAGTCAGCCGACATCATTTGAGCCCGCTCGCCGGCGAGCATCCCGCCCGAGTGAGGAACGACCTCCACACCGCTGGTGTCGTCTGCGACCGTCATCAGCGGCGCCAGCCCATAGCACCAACCGCAGAACGGGTCGTATACATAGTGCAGCTTGATGGTCTTGTCCATTTCAGTTCTCCAAATTGAAATAACCGTTTCGCTATCCGCCTAACCTGCACGCACCGCCACTGCATCCAGTGACTTCGTCGAACGCTTCGTCATCAGGATCAACCGCAGCGATCTCCGCACTCATGACTTCCTTCAGCACGCGGGGCGGTTGAGCCCCGTGAATCGTCGATCCGCCGATGACAAATCGCGGTACGCCACGAGCGCCTTCCGAACGCGCATCCCTCTCTTTGGCCAGCACCTCTGCCTTGCCGCGATCGCTGACAAGAAACGCTCGCACCTCGTCGGCGTCGAATCCGACTCCACTCGCGACCTTGACCAACACATCGATGTGCCCGATATTCTCGCCACGCGAGAAATAGGCCGCAAAGATCGCGTCAAATAGCTGATCGGTTCGTTTCGGATCGCCCTTTTCCAACGAAAACTCCATCAGACGGTGTGCGAGAAACGTGTTCGGGGTAATCGCAACCTTGTCATAGTTGAATTCGATCCCAACCGCCCTTCCAGCGGCAGTGACTTCCGCATCCATCTGCAGTGACCGATTCCAGCTGCCGAACTTCCTGGTTCGATACTCTTTTCTATCCATGCCGTTTGGCGGCATGGACGGATTGAGTTCATAAGGAACGAAGGAAATCTCCGGCTCTTTTTCAGAGTCGATCTTTTCAAGCGCTAATTCGAGATTTTTATGACCAATCCAGCACCACGGGCAAATGAAGTCATAAGTGATCTTCACATTGAGCCGTCTCATGATTCATCCTCAAGTGTTACGACCACTGTAGGTTAGACGGGTGGGGTCATTCCTGGAATGGGAACGGGACGCAACTGACCGTTGCGTCTTGCGCAAGCCGCCTGCACAGGTAGTGTCGTCGGCGAATCCACTTGTGCATGAAACGCAATTCTCCGTTGCACCACGACGCCCTTCCCAAATTCCCGTCGCTTGACGATGTGGTTTGGCGCGCCACAAGACGATAAATCGATAGTCTCGACGAGCACGAAACAACGCAAACAGTGTGCTGTTCCGTTACCAGCAGAAGGGCGTGATTGTTTCGACGCACAGGTCAAACGCGTTGCAGTCCAAAGGCGAGTAGCGTCGTGGTACGCAAACGAATTTTCACGACATCAATCGAGTGGCTGGTTCCTCCACTGAATCTGCAACGATCTCGAAGGCGCAATGTGCATTGCCCACTCGGAGCAGCGTGTCCAGTCCACGGCATCGCCTCAGCGCAGCATTAAAGCTGTAGCATTCCCTGAACAGCGTCATCTGAAGTGCGCGGGGCTTCGCATCCAGTTGCGACGCAACTTTTTCGATCGTCCATGGATACCAAGGCAACTGAAACATACTCTGCGTGAGTGCGACACCGAAACCGCGGCTATTGCTTGCATACATCAAGGCGAGCGCATCCCACTCCGGCTCCGACAACGCGCGATCGACTGTCACGCCGAGTTCCAGTCGTCCAGATACTGCCCCGGTTTCGTCCGGAGTCATTTGAACATCAAACAACTCCTCCATTCGAATACGAACGTGGCTACCACCACGAAGCAGTTCTCCACCGGACCCTTTCGAAACCTGATGAATTCCTCGGTCGGAGTGCCATATCAGTGGAAACGGGAAGCGCAGTTCTCTCAGCTCGACGCCACGCGTCGCGACAAATTGATACGCCAACACGACAATCAATCAATGTTCGCCAGTCGCTCTTTCATTGGTTCATGTCCAAGTGAGAACCTGTATCGGGTCAGTGCAATGCCGCCTCAGAAGAAGCAAACTGTCGCACTGCCCGACATACCGCCAACCGGTCACCTCGATATTTCACCTGAGCTCAGACACGATAGCCGCCACCGTCCCGATCGAGAAGTCGCAGCAACGCCGTCCATTCCCGGTCGAGGTGCACCGTATCCAGGTATGCATAGTCGTCGTGCTGCTTGGCAGCATGCTCGCACACCTCCGGCGACGGAATCGTCACCTTCTGCCCCGCAGACAGCGTCGCTACCTGAATCTCGCAAGCTTTGTTCAGGTAGTACATGCGCGTGAAGGCCTCGGCAATCGAACGGCCGGTCGTTAGCAGACCGTGATTGCGCAGGATGAGATACTCCTTTTCGCCGATCGATCTGACGATGCGTTGGCGCTCGTCGAGGTCGAGCGAGATGCCTTCGTAGTCGTGGTACGCAACACGGTTATAGAACTGCATGCTGATCTGGTTGAGCGGCAGCAGTCCGCATTCCATTGCCGCGACGGCCATGCCGTACGTCGTATGAAGATGCACGACGCACTCGACATCATGCCGCGCCTGATGAAGTGCGCTGTGAATCGTGAAGCCAGCCGCATTGACTTCGAAGCGATCGTCGCCGATGGGGTTTCCATTCACGTCGATCCTGACGAGCGAGGATGCAGTGATCTCGTCGAAGAACCATCCATGCGGGTTGATGAGGAATTGGTCGTCGGTGCCGGGCACACGCGCCGAGATATGCGTGTAGATGAGATCGGTCAGCGCGAACTTCGCTGCCAGACGGTATGCGGCGGCAAGTTGCACACGCGTATCCCATTCCGCTTGGGAAATATTGCGCGGCTTGCGATTGATGTGCGAATCAGTAGTGGAAATCATGAAGGATACTCTCCGTTAAGGACGGTGACTGCCGGTAACTATCGGATGTGGCTGAGTAAGTGCGATTCCCAACTACATCCAAGTCAGGAATTCTCAAGAAATTGATGAGTCGTATTAAATGTTTCCGACCAATGCTGGAACCACTTCAAACAGATCGCCGACGAGACCGTAGTCGGCCACGCTGAAGATCGGCGCCTCC
>NZ_JBSAXD010000054.1:0-43248 GCF_053427715.1 Burkholderia sp. MR1-5-21 | reverse complement strand
GCTCTTTCGAGATGCGCAAGGGGTTGGTGAAATAAATTTAAAAGCCCCGTGCGCTGCCGCGCACGGGGGCTTTTATGTAGATGAATCGGGCGTCGCCACACGCGCGGTCGATTCACATCGATCTCTCTACGCTATATAGAGAAACGCAGCGCGTTGCCGCGTTTACGTGTCACTTCCCCGCGACCGCCGCCTGCAGCCGCTCGACCGGAACAGCCTCGGCCATTGCGGCATAGCCCGCATCGCTCGGATGAATGCCGTCGCCACTATCGTAGCGGCGCTGCAGAACACTCGGACGCGCCGGATCGCGCAGCACCTGATCGAAATCGACCACGCCGTCGAACGCGCCGCCGCTCCGGATCCACCGGTTCACCTCCAGCCGGATCGCTTCCCGCCCGGCAGGCAGCGCCGCCGGCGTCAGCGTCGCGCCGAAGACCTTCACGCCCTGGCGATGCGCCGCGTCGATCAGCCGTCGATAACCGTCGATCAGCGATTCCGCGGTAACCTGGGTGTGCGGGTGGTCGCAATCGAGACCCGCACGCGGCGGCATCGCTGCGAAGTTGATGTCGTTGATGCCGATCAGCAGGATCACCGCCTTCACCGCCGAGCGCGCCAGCGCGTCGCGCTCGAAACGCGATTGCAGTGCGGTGCCGTAGCACGCCGAATCGCTGAGCAGCCGGTTGCCGCTGATCCCCAGATTCACCACGCCGAGCGCATCCGCACCCGACGCGCCCAGCCGGCGTGCGAGCGCGTCCGGCCAGCGATGATTCCGGTTCAGGCTCGAGCGCAACCCGTCCGTGATCGAGTCGCCGATCGCGGCGACGCTCGCCCGCGCCGCGCCGCCCTCGACTGCCAGCTCGGTCACCCAAGCATATTGGGTAAAGCGGGTCCGGAACGCGGCAGCGCTCGCGTCTTTCGTGTAATCGCCGGCCCCCGACACATAATTCAGCTGGTTCGACACCCGATGCCACACTGTCATCCGCTGGCCGGCACCCATATATAGAGACACCGCGTACGGCCGCCCGGCCGCCACGTCGATCGCGACCGGGTCGCTCTCGATCTCCTGACCGGGCGCCAACGTGATCGACGCCTTGCCGCCGAATCGGATCGGTGCCGCCGCGCCGTCCGCCAGCGCGCCACCGTCAGCCGCCCGAGCCAGGCTCGCCGACTCGATCACCAGCGGCGCGCGCCCGTACGCATTGCTCACGCGAATACGCGCCGCTCGCCCGGCAACCGTCGGATAGACGACCTGACGCACAGTCCTGCCAGCCACGTCGGGCGCACGGTAAAGCGGCGGCGGCGCAGCCAGGTCGGGAATCGGCTGCAACGCGGTCGCCCACGCGGCAACCCATTCCGCGGGCGCGGCCACGGCCCCAGGTGGCAACAGGAGAACGGACGCACCCAGCACGACCGCGGCAAGACTGCTTCTAAATGACATCGGCAAAATCCTCATCGGAAAGCGGGCATTGTGCCGCAGAAGCACGCATGCACCGCATGCCGCCAGTTCCGTCCCCGTAAAACGGCCGGGCGCACGCCTCTCGTTTACCCGCATCACGTGCAGAATCGCCAAAATAATTTATTAACCGACCGGTCGGTTGGTTTATACTGCGCACACATTCAACCGGACGAGAGTCTCGCCATGTACACGCAATCCCTCGACATCCCCGGCAACGTCGCCCCGCTCGACGCCGCGGCCGAGTCGCCCGAGCAGGCGCGGTTCGACGCGGTCATGGCCGCGGACGGCAAGATCGAGCCGCAGGACTGGATGCCCGATGCCTATCGCAAGACGCTGATCCGGCAGATCTCGCAGCACGCGCACTCTGAAGTCGTCGGCATGCTGCCCGAAGGCAACTGGATCTCGCGCGCGCCGAGCCTCAAGCGCAAGGCGATCCTGCTCGCGAAGGTGCAGGACGAAGCGGGCCACGGCCTCTATCTGTACAGCGCGGCCGAAACGCTTGGCGTGTCGCGCGATGCGCTGATCGACGCGCTGCTCGCAGGCAAGGCGAAATACTCGAGCATCTTCAACTACCCGACGCCGACCTGGGCCGACGTCGGCGTGATCGGCTGGCTCGTCGACGGCGCCGCGATCATGAACCAGATCCCGCTGTGCCGCTGCACGTACGGCCCGTATGCGCGCGCGATGATCCGCGTGTGCAAGGAAGAGTCGTTCCACCAGCGCCAGGGCTTCGACGCGCTGCTGTCGATGATGAAGGGCTCCGACGCGCAGCGCGCGATGGTCCAGCAGGCCGTGAACCGCTGGTGGTGGCCGGTGCTGATGATGTTCGGCCCGAGCGATGCCGATTCCGTGCACAGCAACCAGTCGGCCAAGTGGGGCATCAAGCGGATCACGAACGACGACCTGCGGCAGAAGTTCGTCGATGCAACTGTCGAACAGGCGAAGGTGCTCGGCGTCTCGCTGCCCGACCCCGACCTGAAATGGAACGAATCGCGCGGCCACTACGACTACGGCACGATCGACTGGGAAGAATTCTGGCGCGTCGTCAACGGCGACGGCCCGTGCAACAAGGAGCGCCTCGCGACCCGCGTGAAGGCGCACGACGACGGCGCATGGGTGCGCGAAGCCGCGCTCGCGCACGAAGCGAAGCGCCGCGAGCGCGCCGAACAACACGCCGCCTGAGCGGCACGCGCCGGCGACGCGTAGCAGCGCCGGCACACATCGAATTCAACATTGCATGGGGCCGGAGCGCGCGCCGAAGCGTCTGCTCTGACCGACCGCGAAGCATGGGACCTGAGTAAGCGCCAAAGCGCTAACTCGGCCCGACAGGAGAAAGTGATGAACAAGGAATGGCCGATCTGGGAAGTGTTCGTGCGCAGCAAGCAGGGCCTCGACCACAAGCATTGCGGCAGCCTGCACGCCGCCGACGCGTCGATGGCGCTGCGCATGGCGCGCGACGTCTATACGCGCCGCCAGGAAGGCGTGAGCATCTGGGTGGTGCCGTCGTCGGCGATCACCGCGTCGGATCCGAACGAGAAGGCCGAGCTGTTCGAGCCGGCGGGCGACAAGATCTACCGTCACCCGACGTTCTACACGCTGCCCGACGAAGTCAACCACATGTAACGGCCCGCGCCATGACGATCACGCCCGAACACCTCTCCTACGTGCTGCGCCTCGCGGACAACGCGCTGATCCTCGGTCAGCGCAATGCCGAATGGTGCGGCCACGGTCCGATTCTCGAAGAAGACATCGCGCTCACCAACATGAGCCTCGACCTCATCGGCCAGGCGCGCATGCTGTATACGCACGCGGCCGACCTCGAGCGCCAGTTGAACGGCGCGGCGAAGACCGAGGACGATTACGCGTACTTCCGCACCGAGCGCGAGTTCGCGAACTTCACGCTCGCCGAACTGCCGCACTACGGCCCTGTGTCCGGCACCGCGCACGCCGACAAGGACTATGCGGTGACGATCGTGCGCAATTTCCTGTACACGATGCTGATGCTGCACGTGTGGACCGCGCTCGAAACGTCCGAAGACGCGACGCTCGCCGCGATCGCCGCGAAATCGGTGAAGGAAACCCGCTATCACGTGCATCACGCCCGCGAATGGCTCGTGCGCCTCGGCGACGGCACCGACGAATCGCATCGCCGCGCGCAGGCTGCGCTCGACTACCTGATTCCGTACACGCGCGAATTCTTCGCGGCGGACCCGGTCGACGACGCGGTCACCGCGGAGCGCATCGGGCTGGCACCGGCATCGCTCGAAGCGGCGTGGCGCGCGGACGTCGACGATGCGCTTGCCGAAGCCACGCTCGTACTGCCGGCGCCCGTGCAGCACGTCCCGACCGGCAAGCAGGGCGAGCACTCGGAACACATGGGCTACCTGCTCGCCGAAATGCAGAGCCTTGCGCGCCAGCACCCCGGCGCGACCTGGTAACGCAACGACTCACCGGAGCCCCACGATGTCCGTCCCGACCGCCGCGCCCGGCACCACCGCCCCGCACCACGCCGATCCGCTGCTCGCGCGCGCGTGGGAAGTGCTGGAAGCGGTGCCCGATCCCGAAATCCCCGTCGTGTCGATCCGCGAGCTGGGCATCCTGCGCGACGTCCGGCGTGCGGACGACGGCCAGCTCGAGGTCGTGATCACGCCGACCTACTCGGGCTGCCCGGCGATGTCGCAGATCGCCGAGGACATCGCCGCCGCGATGCAGCAGGCCGACCTGCCGCCGCACCGGATCGAGACGGTGCTCGCGCCGGCGTGGACGACCGACTGGATCACGCAGGAAGCACGCGACAAGCTGCGCGCGTACGGCATCGCGCCGCCGGTCGGCCAGTGCGGCAGCGCCGCGCCACGTGAAAACGTCGTGCGCTTCGTGCCGCGGCCGGTCGCGGCGCCCGTCTGCCCGCGCTGCGGCTCTGCGCGCACCGAGCGTCTCGCGCAATTCGCGTCTACGGCATGCAAGGCGCTGTATCGCTGCGTCGACTGCCGCGAACCCTTCGACTACTTCAAACCCTACTGAGATGAAACAACCCCCACGCTCTCTTCGTTCGCTTGGGGGGGCGAAGCCCCCCCATTCCCCGGAAGCGGATCCATCACTCGGGGCGGCCCGGCGGGGGTCGACGACCCCGCAATTTCATCCGCTGCGTATCCGCGACGTGCGGCCCGAGACCGCCGACGCCGTGACCGTCTCGTTCGAGATCCCGCCCGAGCTGCGCGACGCCTACCGATTCACGCAAGGCCAGTTCGTCACGCTGAAAACCCATATCGACGGCGAAGAAACACGCCGCTCGTACTCGATCTGCGTCGGCACGACCGACTACGACCGTGACGGCGAATTGCGCATCGGCATCAAGCGCGTGCGCGGCGGGCGCTTCTCGAACTTCGCGCTCGACACGCTGAAGCCCGGCCACACGATCGACGTGATGACGCCGGACGGCCGCTTCTTCACGCACCTGAACGCGGAGCACGGCAAGCAGTACGTCGCGTTCTCCGGCGGCTCCGGCATCACGCCCGTGCTCGCGATCGTGAAGACGACGCTCGAACTCGAGCCACGCAGCACGTTCACGCTGATCTACGGGAACCGCAGCGTCGACGCGATCATGTTCGCGGAAGAGCTCGAGGACCTGAAGAACCGCTACATGAACCGCTTCGTGCTGTATCACGTGCTGTCCGACGAAATCCAGGACGTCGAGCTGTTCAACGGCGTGCTCGACCAGGCGAAGTGCGCGGCGTTCCTCGACACGCTGATGCCGGCCGACGCGATCGACGAGGCGTTCATCTGCGGGCCCGCGCCGATGATGGATGCGGCGGAAGCCGCGCTGAAGGCGGCCGGCGTGCCGCAGGCGAAAATCCATGTCGAGCGCTTCGGCACGCCGCTGCCGCAGGCGGGCGTGCCGGTGGTCGAGATCACCGACGACACGCCCGCCGCCGACCTCGAGATCGTCCTCGACGGCAAGAAGCGCAAGCTGCGCCTGCCGTACGAAGGCGTGAGCCTGCTCGACGTCGGCCTGCGCGCCGGCCTCTCGCTGCCGTACGCGTGCAAGGGCGGCGTGTGCTGCACGTGCCGCGCGAAGGTGCTCGAGGGCGAAGTGCGGATGGAGAAGAACTACACGCTCGAGGAGCAGGAGGTGAAGGACGGTTTCGTGCTCACCTGCCAGTGCCACCCGGTCAGCGACAAGGTCGTGGTCAGCTACGACGAGCGCTGAGCGCCGTCCCGCCGGGCGGTACGCTGTCCGGCGCCGACCGGCCGAACGGTTTCTCGCGTCACACATCTCGCTTACACTAGGGGCCGCCCGCCGGCCGGACCATCCAGCGTCCGGCTCGCCGGCGGTTTTTCCTTTGTTGACGACAGGCCGATGAGTACCATTCACGTGATTCAGGGCGGCACCGCCGCCGCGTCGCTCAGCGAGGCGCTCGCGGAAGCCGGACGCGACGAGCGCGTCGTCGGATTGCTCGACGACCTGGCCGTCGGGCCGCTCAAGGGCGTCGACGAGACGCCGGAAACCCGCGCCGCCTTCTGGCAGCGCGTGCTCGGAGACCAGATCCCCGACTGGAAGGCGGAAATCGAACGCGAATTCGCGCGCCTCGACCTGCTCGCGATGGACACCGGCCAGGTGGTCGTCTGGCACGCGCCGAGCGTCGGCAACAAGCTGCTGCTGCGGCGCGTCGCCTACCATCTGCGCAACGTGCCGCAGCGCCTGAACGAGGTGCGGCTGTCGGAGGCCGATCTCGGCGCCGCGTCGCCGCGCGCCGACCGCGCGTGCACGACCGGCATGTTCTCGCCCGCGCAACTGCGCGCGAAGCTGCCGGAAGCCGCGCCGATCTCGGTACTGCGCATCGGCCGGCTCGCGCTCGAATGGCAGGAGGCCAAGCACCTGGATGCCGAACTCCGTTACTGGGTCAGCAACACGATCAAGAGCGGGCACTACGCCGATCTCGACGCGCTGATCCTCGCGCACGCAGAGGCCGACTGGCTGCCGGCGCGACGTCTTGCCGGCAGCGTGATGGCCGCCGCCGACCGCGGCGGGCTGTTCGTCAGCGATTCGATCGCACTGTGGCGTTGCCGCGAACTGGCCGTGGCCGGCCGCCTCGAGCTGCAGGACGACACCGCCGACCTTCATTCCACGCAGGTGCGCGCGGCCCGCGCCGCCGCGCCGCATCGTTAATCCCCGCATTCGACCATGGCCCGCACCCGAGCCCCCGACCACGAATCCCAGCGCGAGCAGATCCTCGATCTCGCCGCCGAAAAGTTCGCGCAGACGAGCTACCCGAGCACGTCGATGTCCGATCTCGCCACCGCGAGCGGCACGTCGAAGGCGCGCCTCTATCACTATTACGAAAGCAAGGAAGCGATCCTGTTCGACCTGCTCGACCGCTACACGAAGCGGCTGATGCTGATCATCGCCGAGGTCGAAGGCACGAGCCAGCGGCGCGGCCTCACCGAGCGCGAGGCGTTCGCGGAACTGGTGCGCGCGTTCCTCACCGAATACGAGACGTCGCACAGCCGCCATGTCGCGCTGCTCAACGACGTGAAGTACCTCGAGGACGCGCAACGCGAGATCGTCCTCGACCGCCAGCGCGACATCGTCGCGGCCTTCGCGCGCCAGCTCGCCCGCGCGTATCCGGAACGCATCTCGAAGGAAAACCAGACGTCGGTGACGATGATGGTATTCGGGATGATCAACTGGACCTTCACCTGGCTCAAGCCGGGCGGACGCCTCGGCTACCGCGACTTCGCCGAACAGGTGATCGGCATGATCGAGAGCGGGCTGTCTTCGCCGGCCTGATTGCCGCAGGGCAGCATGCGTTGCGTGATCGAAACACTGCGTCAGGCTGCCGCGCTTTTCATATGACAAATTTTAAAATCACTAAAAATCAATGACTTGCGCGCTGAATTAAGCGTATTTAGAATTTCCGCTCGAAATCGCATTCGGGTTTTCCCCAATCCTGAGGCCTGCGGTCGGGTACAATGCTGCTGCGTTGCACAACCCGCTGTACGGTCACACATTGAGGAACCCACGATGAACACGCATTTCCACGGCCATGCCGATGTCGTCGGCACCGCCGGTGCTGCGCCGGTTCTCGTCAGGGAACTGGCTTCCAAAGACCGTGAGCAGATGCTCACCCACTTTCTCTCGCTCGACGAAGAGGACCGCCTGCTGCGCTTCGGCCAGATGGTGCCCGACCACGTGATCGAGAACTACGTCCGCACGATCGACTTCGGCCGCGACACCGTATTCGGGGTGTTCGACCATGAACTCGCGCTGATCGGCGTCGGCCACCTGGCCTACCTGCCGGCCGAAGGCGACAAGCGCACCGCCGAATTCGGCGTGTCGGTGCTCGAAAGCGCGCGCGGCCGCGGCGTCGGCTCGAAGCTGTTCGAGCGTGCGGCGATCCGCAGCCGCAACACGCACGTGACGATGCTGTACATGCATTGCCTGTCGCGCAACGCGACGATGATGCACATCGCGAAGAAGTCCGGGATGCGGATCGAGTACGCGTACGGCGAAGCCGATGCGTACCTGTCGCTGCCGCCCGCCGACCACTCGACGATCATCGCCGAGATGCTGCAGGAACAGGCCGCGGTGTTCGACTACGCGATGAAGCGCCAGGCGCGCCGCACGTCGAAGTTCATCGAATCGCTGATGCCCGCCGCGCTGACGGCGTAACACCGGCCTGAACCGGCCGATCAGGCCGCGTCCGCCCGGGCCACGAGCCCGCGCGGCGCGCCCGGTTCCTTCGCGGGACTGCCCGCAGCCTTCTCTCCTTCGCAATCGTCGATCCCACCGCCCGTCAGGCGCCCGTCGGCCCGCGTCGTTGCGTGCCGCAAGCGTGCGCGCGCCTTCCGCCCCGCCGCCCGTACCCCGCTGCACGCTATCGCGTCGTGCGGATCGGCAGCGCCGTCGTCTCCTTGAAGCATTCGAGCGAAAAGCTCGTCTTCACGTCGATCACCGACGGATGGTGCAGCAGCTGCTCCTGCACGAAATGGGAGAAATGCGCCATGTCCTCGACCTGCACCCGCAGCAGGTAATCCATGTCGCCCGTCATCGCATGGCAGGCCACCACTTCCGGCCAGGCCTGCACCGCCGCGCGGAACAGCTCCGCGTGGGTCGCGCCGGCACGCGCCGACGTCTCGTCCACGCGGACCGGCGCGAGCCCGCCCCGCTTCTCGAGCCGCACGCTCACGTACGCGAGCAGGTCGAGCCCGAGCTTCTGCGGATCCAGCAGCGCGACGTAGCCGGTGATCACGCCGATCTCCTCGAGGCGCCGGATCCGCCGCAAGCACGGGCTCGGCGACAGGTTCACCCGCTCGGCGATCTCCTGGTTCGACAGGCGCCCGTTCTCCTGAAGAATCGCGAGAATCCGCCGGTCGATGGCATCCAATTCGACCTGCGCCATCTTCTGCCTCCAACACGTAAATTTGAGACTGGAAATTGCGCCATCGTAGTCACGTGCAATCAAGTTCGCAAGTTTCCGCTCCGCCTCGACCGCTACACTTTGTCGCACGCACTCATTCATCGCGCGCGTCGCGGCGCGCTTCAACCTCGGCATGGAGCCGGAGTGCGCGCGAAAGCGCCGCCCCCGGTCGACATTGGAGACATACATGCAGATCCCCACCTGGGACAATCCCGTCGGCACCGACGGCTTTGAATTCATCGAATACACGGCGCCGGACCCGAAGGCGCTCGGCCAGCTGTTCGAACGGATGGGCTTCACCGCGATCGCACGCCATCGTCACAAGGACGTGACGGTGTACCGCCAGGGCGACATCAACTTCATCATCAACGCCGAGCCGGACTCGTTCGCGCAGCGCTTCGCGCGCCTGCACGGCCCGTCGATCTGCGCGATCGCATTCCGCGTGCAGGACGCCGCGAAGGCCTACAAGCACGCGCTCGACCTCGGCGCATGGGGCTTCGACAACAAGACTGGCCCGATGGAGCTGAACATTCCGGCGATCAAGGGCATCGGCGATTCGCTGATCTACTTCGTCGACCGCTGGCGCGGCAAGAACGGCGCGCAGCCGGGCGCGATCGGCGACATCAGCATCTATGACGTCGATTTCGAGCCGATCCCGGGCGCGAACCCGAACCCGCTCGGCCACGGCCTCACGTACATCGACCACCTGACGCACAACGTGCACCGCGGCCGCATGCAGGAATGGGCGGAGTTCTACGAGCGCCTGTTCAACTTCCGCGAAGTGCGCTACTTCGACATCGAGGGCAAGGTCACCGGCGTGAAGTCGAAGGCGATGACGTCGCCGTGCGGCAAGATCCGCATTCCGATCAACGAGGAAGGCTCGGAAACGGCCGGCCAGATCCAGGAATACCTCGACGCCTATCACGGCGAGGGCATTCAGCACATCGCGCTCGGCGCGTCGGACATCTATCGCGCGGTCGACGGCCTGCGCGCCAAGGAAGTGAAGCTGCTCGACACGATCGATACGTATTACGAACTCGTCGACCGCCGCGTGCCGAACCACGGCGAGCCGCTCGACGAGCTCAAGAAGCGCAAGATCCTGATCGACGGCGCACGCGACGACCTGCTGCTGCAGATCTTCACCGAAAACCAGATCGGGCCGATCTTCTTCGAGATCATCCAGCGCAAGGGCAACCAGGGCTTCGGCGAAGGCAACTTCAAGGCGCTGTTCGAATCGATCGAGCTCGACCAGATCCGCCGCGGCGTCGTGCAGGACAAGGACTGACGGACACGGTCCGACGCGCGGTCACGGACGCACCGCCCGCGCGGGCGTCCGGCCCAATGAAAAAAGGGCGGGAATCTTTCGATTCCCGCCCTTTTTGCGTCGGCGCGGCCGGACGGCCACGCGGCCGGATCAACGCGCTTTCGCCCCCGGCGCGGCCACGCGCGCGTACGACGGCGGTGCGACGGCGTCCTGCGCCGGCGCGATCCGGCGCATCTGCGCGCCGGCTGCCGCCAGTGCACTCGCACCTTGCGCATGCACCGGGCCGGTCATCGCGAAGAACGCGGCAGACACGATCAGGAAACTCTGGATATGACGTGTGTTCATTGGTACCTCCATTTGAACTGCCGGCGCCTCCCCGCTTTCGTCATGAGAATCGACGCCAGCGGGCACCTCCGACAGGCCGCACAGATTAACGGCAATTGGCCGTCGAATTGAGCGGCTTTACATGCTTTTACATGCTGTAACGCGTCATTTCTTCTCTTGGTGCGGCGCCACCCGGCAATTATGACGACAAGCGGCGGGTTTATCCCAGTGCTACCATCGGCTAAAACCGGCCAATATGCCGGCCACTGCCGACGCGTCCACAAGACGCCGACGCGATCGAAGCTTTGGTGATCCCAAACGGTGGGTGGAGGAGACTGATCAATGAATGCCCCGCTAGACGCAGGCCAACGCGCGTCGCTGGAAGAAGCGCTGAAATCCGTCACGCTTGACGACAAATACACGCTCGAACGTGGCCGCGCGTACATGAGCGGCATCCAGGCCCTCGTGCGCCTGCCGATGCTCCAGCAGGAACGCGACCGCGCCGCCGGCCTGAACACCGCCGGCTTCATCTCCGGCTATCGCGGCTCCCCGCTCGGCGGTCTCGACCAGTCGCTGTGGAAGGCCAAGAAGCACCTGTCCGCGCACCAGATCGTTTTCCAGCCCGGCCTCAACGAAGACCTCGCCGCCACCGCCGTATGGGGCTCGCAGCAGGTGAACCTGTTCCCCGGCGCGAAGTACGACGGCGTGTTCGGCATGTGGTACGGCAAGGGTCCGGGCGTCGACCGCACCGGCGACGTCTTCAAGCACGCGAACTCGGCCGGCTCGTCGCAGCACGGCGGCGTGCTCGTGCTCGCCGGCGACGACCATGCGGCGAAATCGTCGACGCTCGCGCACCAGTCCGAGCACATCTTCAAGGCGTGCGGCCTGCCGGTGCTGTTCCCGTCGAACGTGCAGGAATATCTCGACTTCGGCATGCACGGCTGGGCGATGAGCCGCTATTCGGGCCTGTGGGTCGCGCTCAAGTGCGTGACCGACGTCGTCGAATCGTCGGCATCGGTCGACATCGACCCGCATCGCACCGAGATCGTGCTGCCGACGGACTTCATCGTCCCGGACGGCGGCCTCAACATCCGCTGGCCCGATCCGCCGCTCGTGCAGGAAGCGCGCCTCCTTGACTACAAGTGGTACGCGGCGCTCGCCTACGTGCGCGCGAACAAGCTCGACCGCATCGAGATCGATTCGCCGCATGCGCGCTTCGGCATCATGACGGGCGGCAAGGCGTACCTCGACGTCCGCCAGGCGCTGACCGACCTCGGCCTCGACGACGAAACCTGCTCGCGCATCGGCATCCGCCTGTACAAGGTCGGCTGCGTGTGGCCGCTCGAAGCGCAGGGCGCGCACGCGTTCGCGCACGGCCTCGACGAAATCCTCGTCGTCGAAGAAAAGCGCCAGATCCTCGAATACGCGATCAAGGAAGAGCTGTACAACTGGCCCGACGCGCAACGGCCGCGCGTGTTCGGCAAGTTCGACGAGAAGGACGGCGCCGGCGGCGAATGGTCGGTGCCGATGGGCAACTGGCTGCTGCCCGCGCACTACGAGCTGTCGCCGGCGATCATCGCGAAGGCGATCGCGACGCGCCTCGAGAAGTTCGAGCTGCCGTCCGACGTGCGCGCGCGCATCGCCGCGCGGCTCGCGGTGATCGACGCGAAGGAAACCGCGCTCGCGAAGCCGCACGTGACGGCCGAGCGCAAGCCGTGGTTCTGCTCGGGCTGCCCGCACAACACGTCGACCAACGTACCGGAAGGCTCGCGCGCGATCGCCGGGATCGGCTGCCACTACATGACCGTGTGGATGGACCGCAGCACGAGCACGTTCAGCCAGATGGGCGGCGAAGGCGTGCCGTGGATCGGCCAGGCGCCGTTCACGAACGAGAAGCACGTGTTCGCGAACCTCGGCGACGGCACCTACTTCCATTCGGGCCTGCTCGCGGTGCGCGCCGCGATCTCGTCGAAGGCGAACATCACCTACAAGATCCTCTACAACGATGCGGTCGCGATGACGGGCGGCCAGCCGGTCGACGGCGTGCTGACCGTACCGCAGATCACGCACCAGCTCGCATCGGAAGGCGCGAAGAAGATCGTGATCGTCACCGACGAACCGGAGAAGTACGACGACACGAAGTCGCTGCTCGCGCCGGGCGTCACGATCCATCACCGCGACCAGCTCGACGACGTGCAGCGCGCGCTGCGCGAGATCGAAGGCACGACGATCCTCGTCTACGACCAGACCTGCGCGACCGAGAAGCGCCGCCGCCGCAAGCGCGGCACGTATCCGGACCCGGCGAAGCGCGTCGTGATCAACGACGCGGTGTGCGAAGGCTGCGGCGACTGCTCGGTGCAGTCGAACTGCCTGTCCGTCGAGCCGCTCGAGACCGAATTCGGCACGAAGCGCCAGATCAACCAGTCGAGCTGCAACAAGGACTTCTCGTGCGTGAAGGGCTTCTGCCCGAGCTTCGTGACGGTCGAAGGCGGCCAGCTGAAGAAGCCGAAGGCCGTATCGGTCGACGGCAGCGCGCTCACGCCGATCCCGGAACCGACGCTGCCGGCGATCGACCGTGCGTACGGCGTGCTCGTCACGGGCGTCGGCGGCACGGGCGTCGTCACGATCGGCGCGCTGCTCGGCATGGCCGCGCACCTGGAAAACAAGGGCGTGACCGTGCTCGACGTCACCGGTCTCGCGCAGAAGGGCGGCGCCGTGATGAGCCACGTGCAGATCTCGCACGCGCCGACCGACATCCACGCGACGCGGATCGCGATGGGCGAGGCGGACCTCGTGATCGGCTGCGACGCGCTCGTCACGGCCGGCGACGAATGCACGTCGCGGATGCGGCACAACACGACGCGCGTGGTCGTCAACAGCGCGAAGACGCCGACCGCCGAGTTCATCAAGAACCCGAACTGGGCGTTCCCGGGCCTGTCCGCCGAGCAGGACATCCGCGCGGCGGCGGGTGACGCGGTCGACCTCGTCGACGCGAACCAATTTGCGGTCGCGCTGCTCGGCGACGCGATCTACACGAACCCGTTCGTGCTCGGCTACGCGTGGCAGAAGGGCTGGCTGCCGCTCACGCTCGCGTCGCTCGAGCGGGCGATCGAGCTGAACGGCGTGTCGGTCGACAAGAACCGCGCGGCGTTCGACTGGGGCCGGCGCGCCGCGCACGACCTCGCCAGCGTGCGGCAGGCCGCGGCCGGCGACGCGCGTGACGCGCAGGCCGGTGCGACGGTGATCGCGCTGCATACGAAGAAGTCGGTCGATGCGCTGATCGCGAAGCGGGTGGAGTTCCTCACCGCGTATCAGAACGCGGCCTACGCGGCCCGCTACGCGACGTTCATCGACAAGGTGCGCGCTGCCGAGCGCGCGCTGGCCGACGGCGGCACCGAGCAGGAGCTGCTGACCGAGGCAGTCGCGCGCAACCTGTTCAAGCTGATGGCGTACAAGGACGAATACGAGGTCGCGCGGCTGCAGTCCGACCCGGCGTTCCTCGCCCGCCTGTCCGCGCAGTTCGAAGGCGACTGGAAGCTCAAATTCCACCTCGCGCCGCCGCTGTTCGCGAAGAAGGACGCGCACGGCCATCTGGTGAAGAAGGCGTACGGCCCGTGGATGATGTCGGCATTCCGGATGCTCGCGAAGCTGAAGGTCCTGCGCGGCACGGGGCTCGATCCGTTCGGCCGCACCGACGAGCGCCGCACCGAGCGCGCGCTGATCGGCGAGTACGAGGCGCTGGTCGGCGAGCTGATCGGCACGCTGAACGCGGCGAACCGGCCGCTCGCGCTCGAACTGGCGGCGCTGCCGGACGGCATCCGCGGCTACGGCCACGTGAAGGAGAACAACCTGCGCGCGGTGCGCCAGAAGTGGAACACGCTGCTCGCGCAGTGGCGTTCGCCGACGGGCGGCCAGAGCCGGCAGCAGGTCGCGTGACGCGGTGCCCGGCCGGCGCGCGCGGTTTGCGCCGGCCGGCTCAGCAAGTGGCTCGCCATGAAAAAACGCCACGGAACACGGGTTCCGTGGCGTTTTGTTTTGCGCCGCGCGAGCAGCGCGGCACACGCCGTCGGCGCGAACGCGTTACTTCGTGTTCACGTTCGCGGCAGCGACAGCCGTCATGTTGATGATCCGGCGCACGGTCGCGGCCGGCGTCAGGATGTGGACCGGCTTCGCCGCGCCGAGCAGGAACGGGCCGACCGTCACGCCTTCGCCGCCGACCATCTTCAGCAGGTTGTACGCGATGTTCGCCGCTTCCACGTTCGGCATGATCAGCAGGTTCGCTTCGCCCGTCAGCGTCGTGCCCGGGAACGCGGCCTTGCGGACCACTTCGGACAGCGCCGCGTCGCCGTGCATTTCACCGTCGACCTCGAGGTGCGGTGCGCGCGCGACGATCTGCTTGCGGGCCTCGGCCATCCGGCGCGACGACGCCGACGGCGCGCTGCCGAAGTTCGAGTTCGACAGCAGCGCGGCCTTCGGCGTGATGCCGAAGCGCTCGATCTCGGCCGCGGCCTGGATCGTCATGTCGGCGAGCTGTTCGGCGCTCGGCTGCTCGTTCACGTACGTGTCGCACACGAACAGGTTGCGGCCCGGCAGCATCAGCAGGTTCATCGCCGCGAAGTGCTCGGCGCCCTTCGCACGGCCCAGCACCTGCTCGATGAACTTCAGGTGGCTGTGGTACGTGTCGATCATCCCGCAGATCATGCCGTCCGCGTCGCCCAGGTGGACGAGCATCGCGCCGATCAGCGTGTTGAACTTGCGCAGCGCCGCCTTCGCGACTTCCGGCGTCACGCCGTCGCGCGCGCCGATCTCGTGATACGCCGCCCAGTACTGGTGATAGCGGGTGTCGTCTTCCGGATTGACGATCTCGAAGTCGACGCCGGCCTTCAGCTTCGAGCCGATCTTCTGCAGACGCATTTCGACGACCGACGGACGGCCGACGATGATCGGCTTCGCGATCTTCTCCTGCAGCACGAACTGCGCGGCGCGCAGCACGCGCTCGTCCTCGCCCTCGGCGAACACGATGCGGGCCTGCTTCTTCTTCGCGGTTGCGAACACCGGACGCATCACCATGCCGGTGCGGTAGACGGTCGCGCCGAGCTGCTCGCGGTACGCGTCCATGTCCTGGATCGGTCGCGTCGCAACGCCCGAATCCATCGCGGCCTGGGCGACGGCCGGCGCGATCTTGATGATCAGGCGCGGGTCGAACGGCTTCGGGATCAGGTAGTCGGGGCCGAATTCGAGCGAATGGCCTTCATACGCCTTCGCGACTTCCTCGCTCTGGTCGGTTTCCTCGGCCAGCTCGGCGATCGCGCGCACGCACGCGAGCTTCATCTCTTCCGTGATCGTCGTCGCGCCGACGTCGAGCGCGCCGCGGAAGATGAACGGGAAGCACAGCACGTTGTTGACCTGGTTCGGGTAGTCCGAACGGCCGGTCGCGATGATCACGTCCGAGCGCGCAGCCTTCGCATCTTCCGGGCGGATTTCCGGTTCCGGGTTCGCGAGCGCGAGGATCAGCGGACGGGTACCCATCGCCTTGACCATGTCCTGCTTCAGCACGCCGGCGCTCGAGCAGCCGAGGAACACGTCGGCGCCGACGATTGCATCCCCGAGCGTGCGCGCGTCGGTCGTCACCGCGTAGCGCTGCTTCGACGGATCGAGGTTGCCGCGGCCTTCGTAGATCACGCCCTTCGAGTCGCACACGAGCACGTTCGCCTTGTTCAGGCCGAGCTTCACGAGCAGGTCCAGACACGCGATCGCCGCCGCGCCGGCGCCCGAGCACACGAGCTTCACTTCACCGATCGTCTTGCCGACCACCTTCAGGCCGTTCAGGATCGCCGCCGACGCGATGATCGCGGTGCCGTGCTGATCGTCGTGGAAGACCGGGATCTTCATCCGCTCGCGCAGCTTCTGCTCGATGTAGAAGCATTCCGGCGCCTTGATGTCCTCGAGGTTGATGCCGCCGAGCGTCGGCTCGAGCATCGCGATCGCGTCGACGAGCTTGTCGGGGTCAGACTCCGACAGTTCGATGTCGAACACGTCGATGCCCGCGAACTTCTTGAACAGGCAACCCTTGCCTTCCATCACCGGCTTCGCAGCCAGCGGGCCGATGTTGCCGAGGCCCAGCACCGCCGTGCCGTTCGTGATGACGCCGACCAGGTTGCCGCGCGACGTGTACTTCTGCGCGTCGAGCGGATCCGCGTGGATCGCCTCGCACGCGGCCGCGACGCCCGGCGAATACGCGAGCGACAGGTCGAGCTGGTTCGACAGCGGCTTGGTCGGCGTGACCGAAATCTTGCCGGGTTTCGGGTTCTGGTGATAAGCGAGGGCTGCCTGCTTCAGTTGTTCGTCCATGATTGACCTGCGAGAGACATGCGAAAGAGAAATGCGAGTGCTCAGTACGCAGCACCTTGAGCCGCGTGTGCGTGGATCGAGGGGGTAATCGACTGCAACGGCCGCTGCGCGCCGGATTGGCGCGCGATCGAACCTCGGCGGGTGGCAAGAGGAAAGTACAAAGTACTGAGCGATTATTCTAGGGTCGCCTAGTGTACACCCCACGCATGACGAACGTTACTGCGCTGCCGCATCGCGGCCCTCGCGGCGCCCACCGATCAAGCCCCGTTTATTCCGGACTGTTCCGTACACGCCGGCAAGCGCGCGCAAAGGCGCCGAAAACCGCCCTGAATCGGGTAAAATAGCCGGCTACGCGCGCAGCGATGCGGCCGGTCCCCCGGACGCGCCCCGGCCCTCGCGGGCCGGTTCCCCTTGCTGCGCCACCGGGCCAGCGCCCGCTCCTCGCTCACCATCCAAGGAATGCCCATGACAGGCTTCGATCGTCAGACGATCTCCGACACGACCGCCAAAATCCTGCTCGAAGTGCAGGCGGTGCACTTCAACGCCGAGAAACCGTTCATCTTCACGTCCGGCTGGGCCAGCCCGGTCTATATCGACTGCCGCAAGCTGATCTCGTATCCACGCGTGCGCCGCGGCCTGATGGAAATGGCGGAAGCGACGATCCTGCGCGACGTCGGCTTCGAGCAGATCGACGCGGTGGCGGGCGGCGAAACTGCCGGCATCCCGTTCGCGGCCTGGATCGCCGACCGGATGATGCTGCCGATGCAGTACGTGCGCAAGAAGCCGAAGGGTTTCGGCCGCAACGCGCAGATCGAGGGCCACCTGGAAGAAGGTTCGCGCGTGCTGCTCGTCGAGGACCTGACGACCGACAGCCGCAGCAAGATCAACTTCGTCAACGCGCTGCGCACGGCAGGCGCGACGGTGAACCACTGCTTCGTGCTGTTCCACTACAACATCTTCAAGGAAAGCGTGTCGGTCCTGAAGGACATCGACGTCGACCTGCACGCGCTCGCGACCTGGTGGGACGTGCTGCGCGTCGCGAAGGCGTCGGGCTACTTCGAGACGAAGACGCTCGACGAAGTCGAGAAATTCCTGCACGCGCCGGCCGAGTGGTCGGCTGCGCACGGCGGCGCGACGGGCGCCCAGGAGTAATGCCGCGCCGGCGGATACGCCGGCCGCACGGCTCGACGAGCCGCTCGCCATCCGGCGGGCGGTTTTTTTTCGCCCGCGCCGGCTCCCGGCCCTCGCCGCTCGTGCGCGCCACGCCCGCTGTTGCCGGCTCCCGCCGCCGGCGGCTCCGCCGCACGCCGGGAAACCGACGGCGATCATGCGTCATTGCCTGCATCGTTCATCGAACCCTAATGCTAGACTTGACCCATCACCGCAGTCACCTTCGCAACAACAACGATGCCGGGCTCGGCGGCCCGGCGCACGTGACGGGAGAAGCGCCATATGCGTGTGGGTCGCCAGATCGCTCCGCCTGCGTCATCGCGTTGCCCGTCCCCGCTCGCCCTCGCCTTCCTTTGCGCCGTCGGCTTCGCATGCCCGCCGGCCCATGCTGACACTGCGTTCACCGTCTCGAGCAGCGACCTGACGCCTGGCGGGCGGGTCAGCGCCGCGCAGGTCTTCGACCGCGGCGACTGCAAGGGCGCGAACCGCTCGCCGCAGCTGTCGTGGCGCAACCCGCCGCCCGGCACGCGCGGCTACGCGATCACGATGTTCGATCCGGACGCGCCGGGCCACGGCTGGTGGCACTGGGCCGTCGCGGTGATCCCGTCCACCGTCACGAGCCTGCCTGCCGATGCGAGCGCATCGGGCTTCCTGCGGCGCATCGGCGCAAGCGAGGCGCGCAACGACTTCGGCATCGACGGCTACGGCGGCCCCTGCCCGCCGCCCGGCAAGCCGCATCGCTACGTGATCACCGTGTACGCACTGAAGGGTACCGACCTGCGGGTCGGCCCGGGCCGTCCGGCGCCGATGTTCGAGCACGAGATCGATACGGAGACGCTCGGCACTGCCACGCTCACCGTCAGCTACGGCCAGTAGCGCCCGCCCGCGCCGGCTCCGGCCGGTGAACCTGCGTTGCACCGCGCGGCGCGATTGCATTCAGCGAAGAAATTCACCGCGTCACGTTTCGCGCACATTCGCATCATGTCGCCTTGCTAGACTCTCGATGCCCGGGCGCTGCGCATCGCCGCACATGGCCGCGCACCGGCATCCGACGCGGCAAGCACGCGCTGGCCGCCCTCGCCTCTTTCCGGAGAACGCTTCATGTCGAACATCGTCATCGTCTATCACAGCGGTTACGGTCACACGAAGAAACTCGCCGAAGCCGTGCAGGACGGCATGCAGGACACCGGCGCGCACGCGCGCCTCGTTGCGGTCGGCGACCTCGACGACGCGGGCTGGACCGCGCTCGACGCGGCCGACGCGATCGTCTTCGGCGCGCCGACCTACATGGGCGGCCCGTCGGCGCCATTCAAGACCTTCGCCGATGCGACGTCGAAGGCGTGGTTCACGCAGAAATGGAAGGACAAGATCGCCGCGGGCTTCACGAACTCCGCGACGATGAACGGCGACAAGTTCTCGACGATTCAATATTTCGTCACGCTGGCGATGCAGCATGGGATGGTGTGGGTCGGCACGGGCCTGATGCCGGCCAACACGAAGTCGGCCACGCGCAACGACATCAACTTCGTCGGCGGCTTCACCGGCCTGCTCGCGCAATCACCGTCGGATGCGTCGCCGGACGAAGCGCCGCTGCCGGGCGACCTCGACACCGCGAAGGCGTTCGGCAAGCGCGTCGCCGACGCGACGGCCCGCTGGCTCGCGGGCGCACGCTGAACCGCTTCCCCCGATAAAGGGACACAAGGCGGCCTGCGGGCCGTCTTTTTTTCGCCCCGTGCGGTGCAGGCCCGCCGCATGACGTCTTAAAATGGCTGTTTTCCGGCGTGCGAGCGCCGTGGCCCCGTTTCAGAGAGAGCGAGATGAGCACCAAAGTTTTTGTCGACGGCCAGGAAGGCACGACCGGCCTCAAGATCTTCGAATACCTGTCCGCACGCAGCGACATCGAAATCCTGCGCATCGACGAAGCGAAGCGCAAGGACGTCGACGAGCGCCGCCGCCTGATCAACGCGTCGAACGTCACGTTCCTGTGCCTGCCCGACGTCGCGTCGCGCGAGTCGGCATCGCTCGTCGAGAACCCCGACACCACGCTGATCGACGCGAGCACCGCGTTCCGCACGAATCCGGACTGGGCATACGGCCTGCCGGAACTGGCTCGCGCGCAGCGCGAGAAGATCCGCACGTCGAAGCGCATCGCGGTGCCGGGCTGCCACGCGTCGGCATTCGTGCTCGCGATGCGTCCGCTCGTCGACGCCGGCGTCGTCGCGCCGACGTTCGCCGCGCACAGCCATTCGATCACCGGCTACAGCGGCGGCGGCAAGTCGATGATCGCCGACTACGAGAACCCCGCGCTGGCGACCACGCTCGCGAGCCCGCGTCCGTACGCGCTCGGCCTCGCACACAAGCACCTGCCGGAAATGGCCGCGCACACGGGCCTCGCGACCGCGCCGATCTTCACGCCGATCGTCGGCCCGTTCCTCAAGGGCCTCGCAGTGACCACGTACTTCACGCCGGCCCAGCTCGCGAAGCGCGCGACGCCGCAGGACGTGCAGCGCATCTTCGCCGAGTACTACGCGGACGAAGCGTTCGTGCGCGTCGCGCCGTTCAATGCGGACGAGAACCTCGATGCAGGCTTCTTCGACGTGCAGGCGAACAACGACACGAACCGCGTCGACCTGTTCGTGTTCGGCAACGAAGAGCGCTTCGTCACCGTCGCGCGACTCGACAATCTCGGCAAGGGTGCGTCGGGCGCCGCGATCCAGTGCATGAACCTCAACATCGGCGTGGCCGAGGACACGGGTCTCAAGCGCTGACCATCGATACATTCCGCTTGGCGCCCTAGAGTGCGGCGCCAAGCGAACGGACCGGCGATTTCCGTTCACGCAGCCACATCCCGCGAAAGCGGTTCGCCTGGCTCAGTCAAGAATCCCGCACCAATTGATTCACCGGCTGTTCGCAACATCGACACTGGCAGACACATCCGCCGATGTCCGCATCCCTTCACTCCACACCCATTCTCCGCAAGTTCGACGCGCCCCGCGCGATCTGACCGACGAGTCCCATTCGCGTTCAACCGCATATCCCGTCCAACCTACAAAGGCCCGGCTCCGATTCACCCGGTTTCACCACGGCAATCTGGTAAGCATCGGCTTCAATCAAATGAAGGTGTGCCAATTCCATTCGCTTTGATAGCGCTCGGCATTACGCCCCCAATATCTCAAAAAAAACCATGAGAAATTCCATATTTTCATGACTGGCACCGTACGCTATGCTCTCCCTCGCGGTTATCGACGAAATTCCTTGATCGATTTTCGCGCCTTCGCTTCTCAAGGAGATTTTAGCAACGCGAGAAATTACCACTAACGAAGTAACGAAAGTCAGCGGCGCCATTACCTGCACACTGAATCCGAATCCGATCAATCTCGCTCAACTCGGTGCATTGGCCTTGGGCGGGCTAGCAGTCGGCGGGCCCAAAGTAGCCTTGATCACCGCAGGCGTGGACTTTTTGGCCCAAAGCTGGAATTGCAGATTCTGATACTCCATAAAAATCAATAGACACGATCGGGCATTCATGCCCGATCCCCAATTTCATACAACCTAAAACCCACCCGATTGATCAACGCAACCCCATGCAAATCCATGATTTAATCAATGCCTTAAAGCGATTTCTCTGCTTTGGAATATTCCCCGCCCCATTAAGCAGACGATTTGGCGGCGGATGGCTCGGCATTCTGATCGGCGCCGCGATCAGAGCGTCTTTTTTTGGTTGTTTTGTTGCATTAGTCAACTATCTCTGGACTGCAGTGAACCTCAGCATCTGGCGACTAGGATTCATCACTTCGGTACTTTTCATTTACTGCATTTTCTTGGAGTGGCGACTGCAACATCGCTCACGTCGATGAAGACAACTTGCCGCACTAGAGCGTGCGTGAGCTTGGCGCATGGCGCCCACACGCCTCGCTGTCGCACCGCGACGCGACTTCGCACGATTGACGAATCGGCGCGGCCACATCATCGATCCGCTACCAGCCGAAGTCGCGTCCTGACAGACCTTCTCGGATCTTGACCGTCACAACGCATCCGGTCGGCACGTTCGGCACTACAGTTACTGCCACCCGACACGAAAACTCGCTGCATGAACGCTTTGCACGCCATGCAATACCGAGGCCTACCCTCCTTTCCATTCGATCACAACAGGCAACTTCAAGCCTTTAATCCGCACAGTTACAAAAATTTGCAATCCTTCTATTGCCACCTTCCATTTAATAAAATTTAACACATATTCCTCCTGCAAATCCCGAATAGGGATAAACCGGATACCGCCGATTTAAACGCTGCCGATATACGCGCGGGCGCGTCGGGCCTGCCGAGCGCGTCGCGTGACGGCCACGCCGGGGGGCGCCCCGCAGCCTTCGCCGCGTTTTAATTCTTACTGAAATCCGCTTCTCGAAAGGCTTCAATCGACGCCCGCTGTTTCAATCGCCTTTTTTAGACGGGTTCATCAATTGACAGCAAAAATCCGTGCAGCGACATTAGCTCGCACAATTAAACGATTGGAGACAGCTGCATGTCGCACGCCTTATCTAAGGGGGTGGCAACGGCCTTTGCCATCGCCCCTTTGCTCGTTGCATGTGGTGGGGGGGATTCCGGCGGCTCGCCCGCCCCGATCGAAGCGCCCCAATGTTCCGGTTCAAGCTGCGGCACGCAGGGGCCGCCGGCGTCGCAGCCCGTCAACGCGTCGCTGTGCCCGGCCGACGCCGACATCGTGAAGAGCACGTATCTCGGCGGCGCCGGTAGCGGCGAGATCGTCAGCGTCAACATCGATGCGGTCGCAATGACCTACACGCTCAAGTGGCTCGAGTCGCCGATCCCGCTGACGACAGGCACCGTCACGCCGACGCGCGTCGGCACGACGATCACGGGCAAGGTCATGCACCCGCCGACCGGCACGCTGCCGACTGCCGAGCAGACCCGTTGCGCGTTCATCTTCACGCCTGGCACGGGAACGGCCGGCAACGGCTCGGCCTATTCGACGGCCGCCGACTTCAACCCGGCGAACCCGCCGATGCTGCTCATCGGCATGGGCGTCGCGGGCGGCGGCATTCCGGGCGCGACGATCCAGTACAACGGGCTCACGATTTCCGTTGCCGGCGTTCCGCTCTACCAGAACGTCGGCCAGGTGCCGAACCGCCACTTCGACTTCTATCCGTTCCTCGGCTTCGCGAGCACGACGACGGACCTGACGAAGCTGCCGGGCACGTACAACGCGCTGATCTACCACCTCGTGCCGTCCGGCAACTATGCGACGAAGGGCACGAACTCGAGCGAGACGTTCGATGCGAACGGCGCGTGCACGTCGACCGGCTCGTCGGGCTGCGAGACGACCGGCAATCCGTGGACGACGAGCGCGAACGGCGGCTACTTCGACAGCACCAGCGCACCGCAGATCCTGCCGCAGACGAAGCTGCCGATCATCGGCGCGACCGGCAAGTCGGCGACCGCGCATATGGTGATCGGCCAGCTGAACGGCGCGACGGTGCCGGTGATCGTGCGGACGGGCAGCGTGTATCTCGGCACGGACGCAGCGCTGCACACCGACGCGAAGGTCGACGACGAATCGGGCATCGCAGTGCTCGGCAAGGCGACGGCGATCACGTCGGGCGCCATCGACGGCGGCTATGCGGGCGCGGACTCGAACTTCAAGTACACGGCCGCGCTGATCCGCGGCACGAACGGCACGTTCGTGAACCCGACGACGCAAGCCGAGGAAGACGGCTTTACGCTGGACTACGGACAGTCGACACCGGGCCTCCTGAACGCGACGACGATGCCGCCGAGCGGCGCGAGCTATGCGGCCGGATCGGGCGTGGTGATCGCCACGGGCGGGCTGTATGCGGCGCTCGTGCAGGGCACCGTGAACGGCGGCGTCACGTCGACGTCGGCGAATGCGAGCACGTCGTCGGCACCGTACTTCGGCGTGGGCGCGCAGATCAGCAAATAGCGGCACGCGGCACCAGGCGACGCGGCGGCGCGAGCCGCCGCAACGAGGCGCCCGGCACCGCCCCGGCAGGGCGAAGCACAAGCAAGAGAAGCGGCCGACAGGGAGCCGGCCGCCACACAAGACAAATCCTGGAGGAGCATCATGAAGCGGAACCTCATTCTGGCGGCGGCATGTGCCGCGCCCCTTCTTTCGGCATGCGGCGGCGGCGGGAGCGACGATCCGCCGCCGCTCGTCGAGGATCGCCTTTGCCCTGCGACGCTCGACTACAGCACCGTCTACACGGGCGGCGCCGGCAGCGGCGAGCTCGTGAAGCTCCAGCTCGACACGACCAAGATGACCTGGCAGGTCACCTATGTCGAATCGCCGGTTCCGCGCACGACCGGCACCGTCACGCCGACGCGCGCGGGCACCGTCGACAGCGGCACGCTCACGCAGGAAACGCTGCTGCCGACCAACAAGCTCAACCAGTGCGCGTTCCGCCTGAACGGTGCGAGCCTCGATTCGACGCGCCCGGCGCGCATCTTCGTCGGCTACGGCGTCGCGGGCGGCACGATCCCCGGCAAGGAGATCCAGTTCGGCGGCGTGCTCGGCCAGGCCGCGGTGCCCGACACGAAATTCCCGTACTACCCGTTCATCGGCTTCTCGTCGATCGAGACGAATATCGCGAACGTCGCGGGCACGTACAGCCACGTCGGCTTCGGTGAGGTGCCGTCGCAGAACTTCGCGCCGGTGTCGATCGACGCGAAGGTCACGATCAACGCCGACGGCACGTGGACCAAGTGCGATTCGACCGGCCAGTTCGCGGGCAGCTGCCGCCAGCCGGGCACGAACCTCGCGCAGTCGACGGACGGCAGCGGCGCGTTCCAGACCAACAACTACCAGAGCCAGATCAAGCCGACGCTGTCGACGCTCCCGCAGGGCAAGGGCTTCATGATCGTCGGCAAGCTGCGCAACCAGCTCGTGCCGATCCTCGTGCGCACCGGCGTCGCGAACCCGAACCCGACGCCCGACAGCAACGGCGTGCCGGGCCTCACCGCCGACGACGAATCGAGCATCTCGATCCTCGCGCCGCAGACGGCGGTCACGGTCGGCTCGCAGAACGGCGAGTACATCGGCGTCGACAGCGCGTTCAACTATCGGACCACCGCGCTGATCAACAACCAGGCGACGCTGCTCGATCCGTTCCAGCCGTCGCAGGCGTCGCTCGCGACCGCGCTCGACCTCGACTACACGCAGAAGGTACCGGGTACGGTCACCACGGTTCACTCGGGCTCGGGCAGCACGACGCCGACCGGCAAGTTCATCTTCACGGGTGGGGTGTTCGGCTTCCTCGACAACGCGAGTTCGACGCCGTATTTCACGATCGGCGCGTTCGTCCAGTAAGCGGAGGGGAGCCGTGATCAACAAGACCCTACTCTGCGCGGCGGCCGGCGCCGCCGCGCTGGCGCCCCTCGCGGCGCACGCGCAGAGCGCCGGCAGCAACGTCGTCACGCTCGGCTGGTTCCACGTGATGCCGCAGCAGAGCAGCACGCCGATGACGACCAACGTCGCACCGACGCCGATCAACACGCCGCTGCGGCTGCCGCCGTCGTTCACGTCGCCGGGCACCGGGCTGCACACGAGCGGCGCCGACACCGTGGGCCTGACGGTCAGCCACTTCCTGACCGACCACATCGCGGTGACGTCGGTGGCCGGCGTGCCGCCGGTGTTCAAGGTGTCGGGCGAAGGCACGATCAAGCCGCCCGGCCCTGCCGGCGCGCTCGGCACGCAGAACATCGGACTCGCGTCGGTGAACCCGATCGTGAAGAGCGTACGCCAGTGGAGTCCGGCCGTGATCCTTCAGTACTACTTCGCACAGGCGAATGCACGGTTCCGGCCGTTCCTCGGCCTCGGCGTGTCGTACAACTGGTTCAGCGACCTGCAGCTCAATACGAACTTCATCAAGCAGACGCAGGAGAACCTCGGCGCGATTCTCGCCGCGGGCGCGGGCAAGCCGGGGCTGACGTCGGTGGAGGCAAAGGCGTCATCGTCGTGGCAGCCGGTGTTCAACGCGGGCCTGCAGTACAACATCACCGAGCATTTCGGGCTCGTCGCGTCGGTGACCTACATCCCGCTGAAGACGACGTCGACAGTGACGATCAAGGCAGCCGACGGCACGACGCTGGCCGAGTCGAAATCGGACCTGAAGGCCGATCCGATCATCAGCTACATCGCGATGTCGTACAAGTTCTGACGGCTGCCGGGAAAAAACGGGCAAAAAAAAGCCCGCCTAAGAGGCGGGCTGAATCCATATCAGAGGAGACATGGAGGAGACAGGTGCAACTATAGCGAAACGGTTTCCGCAATGCAACATTTCCGTAGAGAAAATAAGGATTTTCCCTCGAATGCCGACTCTAAACGGCCTTTTCTTCTGACCCCATCAGATTTTCCCGGCCGATCACCTCGGTCAGCTCGTCCCGCAGCAGCGCGATCGGCCGCATCAGGCGCCCCGGCAGCGCGCCGTGCACGAGCCAGATGTTGATCCGCGTTTCCAGCCCCGAGGTCTGCACCACCCGCAGCGCGCCGCGATGCGCGCTGCGCGCGAGCGCGGCCGGCGACGCGATGCCGATCCCCGCGCCGCGCGCGACGAGCGACAGCTGCAGATCCGAGCCGAACGCCTCGACCGCCACGTCGAACGGCAGCCCGGCCGCGCCGAGCGCGCGGCTCAGCGCCGAGCGCATCCCGCAGCCGTCCTGGCTCAGCACCCACGGAAAACGCGATAGCGCATCGAGCGTCAGCGGCCCGTCCGGCAACGGAAAGTCGCGCGCGGCGACGAGCACGGCCGGCTGCATGCCGATGAGCGTCGTCGTCAGCGCATCCGGCAGCGTCGCGCTGACCGGCACCATCACCGCGGCCGCATCGAGCGCGCCCCGCTCGACGCTCTGCAACAGCGCGGGCGACCAGCCGGCCGTCACGCGCAGCGTCAGCCGCGGGAACGCGTCACGCAGCCGGTCGATCGGCTCCTCGAGCGCCAGCTCCGACAGGAACGGCGGCACGCCGATGCGCAGCTCGCCCGACGGCTCGCGGTCCGGCGCGCCGACGGCGACCAGCTCGTCGACCGCACACAGCACGTTGCGCGCGAGCGCGTAGACCTCACGCCCGGTAGCGGTCGGCTTCAGCGGCTTGCTCTGCCGCTCGAGCAGCGGCACGCCGAGCAGCGTTTCGAGGTTCTGCACGCGCCGCGTCAGGCCCGGCTGCGTCAGATGGAGCTTCGCGGCCGCGGCCACCATCGACCCGCTGTCGACCACCGCGACGAATGCCTGCAGATCGCGCGTATTCAAAACAAGCTCGCATAATCATGTTAGACATATTTCAATTGTCGCATAACCATCGGCCGCCTACGATGAGGACTTCCCCCTTCCCGAGCGGCTGACCATGACCTGCCCTGCCGACCTCTACCCCGCCACCGTGCACCTGCCCGGCAGCAAGACGCCCGCGTTGAGCGCGGGCATGACGCTGTTCTTCGCCGCGACGGTCGGCGTGATCGTCGTCGACCTGTTCGCCGCGCAGCCGCTGACCGGCCCGATCAGCGCCGACCTGCATCTGCCGTCGGGCCTCGCCGGCCTCGTCGCGATGCTGCCGCAGCTCGGCTATGCGGCAGGGCTGGTCCTGCTTGTGCCGCTCGTCGACCTGCTGGAAAACCGCCGCCTGATCGTGACGACGCTCGCCGTCTGCGCGGCGATGCTGACGCTGCCGGCGATCACGCACTCGGGCGCCGTGTTCCTGCTCGCGACGCTGATTGCCGGCGCCGCATCGAGCGTGATCCAGATGCTGGTGCCGATCGCCGCGTCGATGGCGCCCGATGCGCAGCGCGGCCGTGCGGTCGGCAACGTGATGAGCGGCCTGATGCTCGGCATCCTGCTGTCGCGGCCGCTCGCGAGCCTGATCGCGGGATCGGCCGGCTGGCGCACGTTTTATGGCGTCGCGGCGGCCGCGAACGCCGGCATCGCCGTGGTGCTGGCGCGCCGGCTGCCGGTGCGGCGGCCGCACGCGACGACCGGCTACCGCGCGCTGCTCGTGTCGATGGGACGCCTGCTGGCCGACGAGCCGGTGCTGCGGCGGCATGCACTGTCCGCCGCGCTCGTGATGGCCGCGTTCAGCGCGTTCTGGACGGCGATCGGACTGCGGCTTGCGCAACTGCCGTTCGGCTTCGGGCTGCACGGGATCGCGCTGTTCGCGCTCGCCGGCGCGAGCGGGGCGATCGTCACGCCGCTCGCGGGCCGCGCCGGCGACCGCGGTCACGGAACGGCCGCGCTGCGGATCGCGCATGCGGCGATGCTGGTCGCGCTCGTCGCGATCGGCATCGCGGGCGCCGGCTGGGGCGGCTTCGACGCGCATGCGCATCGCGGCGCCGCAGTCGCGCTGCTCGTGGCCGGCGCGGCGCTGCTCGACGCGGGTGTCGTCACCGACCAGACGCTCGGCCGCCGCGCGATCAACCTGCTGAGCCCGGCCGCGCGCGGGCGCCTGAACGGACTCTTCGTCGGGCTGTTCTTCGTCGGCGGCGCGCTCGGCGCGGCGCTCGCGGGCAGCGCTTGGGCGTGGGCCGGCTGGCACGGCGTGTGCGGCGTTGCGCTCGCGTTCACCGGCGCGGCCGGCGTGTTCGGGATCGCGATGGATCGACGCCCCGCCCCTCCCGCCCCTGCGGCCGTGCCTGAAGCACCGTCCGAAACAACGGGCGCCCAATGAAAAATCCCCGCATGGCGAAGTCCGCCATGCGGGGATCGGTCTGACGATCTCGTGACGCGCCGCCTGCTGACGACGGCGGGCCGTCGAGGCCGTAACGGCGGCGCTCGCCGGTCAGTGTCGAACCAGCGCCATCATCGCGCCGAAGCCGACGAACAGGCCGCCCGTCAGCCGGTTGAACGCCTTCGCGACGTTCTGGCTCTTCAGTGTCGCGCCGATTCGCGTGCCGAACGACGCATAGACGAGATACCAGCTCACCTCGATCACCGCGAACGTCACGACCAGGATGCCGAACTGCGGCAGCGTCGGCTCGGACGCGTTGATGAACTGCGGCAGCAGCGCGGCGGCGAACAGGATCGCCTTCGGGTTGCTGCCCGCGACGATGAAGCCGTTGCGGAACAGCACCCAGCGCGACGCCGGCTCGGCCTGGCGCGCCACCGATTCGATGTCGGCGGCCGGCGCGTCGTCGACGCGCGCGCGCCATGCCTTCACGCCGAGGTAGATCAGGTACGCCGCGCCGGCGAAGCGCAGCACGTTGAACATCGCCGGCCACGCTTCGAGGAACACGCCGAGCCCGGCCGCCGACACCGACAGCATCAGCACCAGCGCACTCAGGCAGCCTGCCATCGTCGCCGACGAGCGCCGCAGCCCGTGCCGCGCGCCGTGCGTCATCACGAGCAGCATGTTCGGGCCCGGAATCGCCGACACGACGAACACCGTCGCCACGAAAAGCCACCACGTATGCAAGCTCATCCCCACCTCTCCCCGAAGGAAACCGAAAGGTGGATTATGCCGCGTGCGGCGCGGGTTTGTCCCGCGCCGCACGCCCTGCGTCAGCGGCCCGCGCGGCGCGACGCGACTTCGCCGAGCACCGCGAAGTCCAGCTCGCCGCCGCCGTGCGCGAGCGCGTCGAGCAGGTTGTCGCGCACGAGGCTCGCGACCGGCAGCGGCACCGACACCGCGTCGCCGGCCTCGAGCGCGAGCCGCACGTCCTTCAGCCCGAGGCGCGCCTTGAAGCGCGCCGGCTCGTAGCGCCGCTCGGCGATCATCGCGCCATAGCCTTCGTACACGGGCCCAGGAAACACGCTGCTCGTGATCACGTCGAGGAAATCGCGCATCGCGACGCCGTGCCCCGCGAGCAGCGCCGACGCTTCACCGAGCGTCTCGATCGCCGACGCGAGCGTGAAGTTCGCGGCGAGCTTCGCGACGTTCGCGTGCTGCGGCAGCGAGCCGAACCGCCAGGTCTTCTGGCCGATCGCGTCGAACACCGGCTGTATCCGTTCGAGCGCTTCCGCCGGGCCGGCCGCCATGATCGTCAGCCGTGCGGCGGCCGCGACGTCCGGCCGCCCCATCACCGGCGCGGCAACGTAGTGGAGACCGCGCGCCGCATGCGCGTGCGCGAGCGCTTCGGCGAGCGCGACCGAGATCGTCGCCATGTTCACGTGAATCAGCCCGCGCGGCGCCTGCGCGAGCAGCGCGTCGTCGAACACCGCGCGCGCGGCCGCGTCGTCCGCGAGCATCGAGAAGACCGCATCGCCGCGGAATGCGTCGGCCGGCGCGTCGACGACCTGCGCGCCGAGTTCGGCAAGCGGCGCGGCCCGCTCGCGCGACCGGTTCCAGACCCGCACCCGGTGCCCCGCCTTCAGCAGGTTCGCCGCGATCGCCAGCCCCATTTCGCCCAGTCCGATAAATCCGAGATCCATCGCTCGCTCCTTCGACAAGTGAAGCCCGGAGTTAAACACAGCCGCGTGCAACTTGCAGGCACCGCCGGCGCGCGCGATGCGATACTGCGCGCATGGCGACCGCGACCTTCCGTTTCCACGGCGAACTGAACGCGTTCCTCGCGCGCACCCAGCGCGACCGTGCGTTTGCCCGCGCGTGCGCGAGCGAGGCGACGGTCAAGCACATGGTCGAGGCACTCGGCGTTCCTCATACGGAAGTCGGGCAACTGCGCGTCAACGGCGCGGCAGCGCCGCTCGACCGGCGGCTTGCGGACGGCGACTGCGTCGACGTCTACCCGGAGCGCGCGCGGCCGCTGCCGGATGGCGCACCGGCTGGCGCACCAACGCCCGCGCACGCGGAATGGCGCTTCGTCGCCGACGCGCACCTCGGCGGCCTCGCGCAACTGCTGCGCCTCGCCGGCTTCGACACCTGCTACGACAACCATTTCAGCGACGACGAGATCGCCGCGCTCTGCGCGCATGACGGCCGCGTCGTGCTCACCCGCGACCGCGAGCTGCTCAAGCGGCGCGCGGTGGCCCGCGGCTGCTACCTGCACGCGCTGCAGCCCGCCGCGCAGCTGCGCGAGCTGTTCGCGCGGCTCGATCTCGCGCCGCACATGCGGCCGTTCCGCCTGTGCCTGCGCTGCAACGCGCCGCTGCACCCGTTGAGCGCGGAAGATGCGGCGGCGCGCGTGCCGGCCGGCGTCCGGCAGCGCCACCGGCGCTTCGCCGCGTGCGACGTGTGCCAGCGGGTGTTCTGGGAGGGCTCGCACTGGCGGCGCATGCGTACGGTGGTCGACGCGATGCGCGCGGTATCGCCCGGCGCCTGAAAAAACACAACCCCGCATGCCGGAACATGCGGGGTTGTGTCTGGCGGCCGGCAGCCCGGCCCCGGGCGAACGACTTAGTTCTGCGTGCCCGTGTCGTTCGTGCCTGCAGCGGATGCCGCAGCGGCCTTCGCCTTGCCCTTCGCCGAGCCATGCTGCTTCAGCTGGTGCTTCGGCTTGGTGTGATCCTTCTTCATCGGTGCCGATGCGGCGGCCGGTGCTTCAGCGGCCGGCGCCGAAGCCTGTGCGAATGCCGAAACCGATGCGAGTGCGAATGCTGCGGTCATGATCGAAGCGAGCGTCTTCTTCATTGTTCTTCCTTTAACAGGGAAAAAATCAAACGTACCGGTGAAAAGATGCGAGGCATTCGCATCGGAACGCCAGCCACGCCGGGGTTTCCGGTCGCTGCCCGGCAGGTCGGCTTGCGCATTCCTGTCGCAGCGAAAACTGACGTACTGGCTCCATAACGCACCGCGTTCGCGCTGAGTTGACAGCCTGCTTGCGAGATCCGGGCTTTCCCTGATGCGCACCTGACATGCCCGCGCGACCGCGTCCGCCGGGCCATGACCGGTATGAAGATACACGCCGGAAGCAGGCTCGCG
This sequence comes from Burkholderia sp. MR1-5-21, assembly GCF_053427715.1. Taxonomy (NCBI): domain Bacteria; kingdom Pseudomonadati; phylum Pseudomonadota; class Betaproteobacteria; order Burkholderiales; family Burkholderiaceae; genus Burkholderia; species Burkholderia sp. MR1-5-21. The sequence continues at coordinate 11,440 of NZ_JBSAXD010000054.1, read as the reverse complement.
CGCGGCCGCGGCGACGCTATACTGGCCTTCTTCCGTCCCTTTCCTCGGAACCCCGGAAACCGGATCGCGATCGGTCGTGGCCCATGCCGCACGGTGCCGCCGCGAACGCGCCGCCGGCACGAGGCACCCCAAATTGCCTGATCACAATCTGGACAGGTTGAAAATCGACCGGCGGCCGACCGCAACCGCCCCGCGACGGCGCCCGTGGCTCCGCTACGCGGCCGTTACCGCGCTCGTCGCCGTGGCGATCGGCGCGGGCATCGTACTGACCGGCCGGCCGGCGGTCGAGACGACGGCCGTGACCACCGCGTACCCGTTCCAGAACGACACGATGCTCAACGCGACCGGCTATGTCGTGCCGCAGCGCAAGGCCGCGGTCGCGTCGAAGGCGCAGGGACGCGTCGAGTGGCTCGGCGTGCTCGAAGGCACGCACGTGAAGAAGGACGAGATCATCGCGCGCCTCGAAAGCCGCGACGTCGCGGCGGCCCTCGCGCAGGCGGTCGCGCAGGTCGGCGTCGCCCGTGCCAACCTCGCGCTGCAGCAGGCGGAACTGAAGGACGCGCTGATCAGCCTGCACCGCAGCGAAATCCTCGTGCCGAAGGGTGCGCTGCCGGCCGCGCAATACGATTCCGACGTCGCCCGCGTGAACAAGGCCCGTGCGTCGGTCGCGAGCGACGAGGCCGCAATCGTGTCGGCCGAGGCCAATGCGCAGGCCGCGCAGGTCGCCGTCGACCAGACCGCGATCCGCGCGCCGTTCGACGGCGTCGTGCTCGAAAAGCACGCGAACGTCGGCGACAACATCACGCCGTTCTCGTCCGCGTCGGACAGCAAGGGCGCCGTCGTGACGATCGCCGACATGGACACGCTCGAAGTCGAAGCGGACGTGGCCGAATCGAACATCGCGCGGATCCGCGCGAACCAGCCGTGCGAGATCCAGCTCGACGCGCTGCCCGACCAGCGTTTCGCCGGCCTGGTGTCGCGCATCGTGCCGACCGTCGACCGGTCGAAGGCGACCGTGCTGGTCAAGGTGCGCTTCGTCGACCGCGACGCTCGCGTGCTGCCGGACATGAGCGCGAAGATCGCGTTCCTGTCGAAGCCCGTGTCCGCGCAGGACCGGCAGCCGGTGACGGCCGTGCAGGCGAGCGCCGTCGTCGAGCGCGGCGGCCGGCAGCTCGTGTTCGCAGTGAAGGACGACACGGTGCGCGAAACGGCCGTGACGACCGGCGCGCGGATCGGCGAACTCGTCGCGATCCGCGGCGTGCAGCCCGGCGACACGCTCGTGCTCGCACCGGGCCCGAAACTCGCGGACGGCGCGAAAGTGACCGTCGCGAAAAAGTAGCGTGAACGCGCCGCCCGCCCCGCTCGTCGAGATCAGCCACGTCGCGAAGTCGTACCGGCGCGGCGTGCAGACCGTGCCGGTGCTGACCGACATCACGCTCGACATCGGCGAAGGCGACTTCGTCGCGCTGATGGGGCCGTCTGGCTCCGGCAAGAGCACGCTGCTGAACCTCGTCGCGGGCATCGACCGGCCCGACAGCGGCGAGTTGCGCGTCGGCGGCCTCGACATCACGCGGCTCGCGGAAGCGGCGCTCGCCGAGTGGCGCGCCGCGCACGTCGGCTTCATCTTCCAGTTCTACAACCTGATGCCGGTGCTCACCGCGTACGAGAACGTCGAGCTGCCGCTGATGCTGACGAACCTGCCGCGCAAGGAGCGGCGCGAACGCGTCGAGCTCGTGCTGGACATGGTGAATCTCGGCGACCGGACGAGCCATTACCCGTCCGAGCTGTCGGGTGGCCAGCAGCAGCGCGTCGCGATCGCGCGCGCGCTGATCACCGACCCCGCGCTGATCGTCGCCGACGAGCCGACCGGCGACCTCGACCGCGCATCCGCGAGCGAAGTGCTGTCGATGCTGCAGCGGCTCAATGCGGACCTCGGCAAGACCATCATCATGGTGACCCACGACGCGCACGCGGCGGCCGCGGCGAAAGCGCTCGTGCATCTGGAAAAAGGGGAGCTGATCGATGGGCAGCCCGGCTGAGCGCCGTCGCGGAGCCGCGCGATGTACGTGCTGAAGCTGATCGCGCGCAACGCGCTGCGGCACAAGCTGCGCACGCTGCTGACCGTGCTCGGGCTGACGATCGCGGTGCTCGCATACGGGCTGCTGCACACGGTGGTCGACGCGTGGTACGCGGGCGCCGCCGCGGCATCGAGCGCGCGGCTCGTCACGCGCAATGCGATCTCGCTCGTGTTTCCGCTGCCGGTGAGCTACGAGAACCGGATTCGCGGCGTGGACGGCGTGACGGCCGTCGTCCGCTCGAACTGGTTCGGCGGCATCTACCGCGACCCGAAGAACTTCTTCGCGAGCTTCGCGGTATCGGACAACTATCTCGACCTGTACCCGGAGTTCATCCTGGGCGCGCAGCAGCGCGACGACTACCAGCGCGACCGCAAGGGCTGCCTCATCGGCCGGCAGCTCGCGACCCAGTTCGGCTTCAAGGTCGGCGACGTGATTCCGCTGAGAGGCACGATCTACCCGGGCACCTGGGATTTCGTCGTGCGCGGCATCCTCGACGGCCGCGACGAATCGACGATCACGCGCCAGCTCGTGTTCCACTGGGACTACCTGAACGAGTCGATGCGCAAGACGACGCCCCGCCAGGCCAACCAGGTCGGCGTGTACGTGCTCGGCATCGCGAACCCCGACGATGCCGCCTCGATCTCCCGCAACGTCGACGCGATCTTCAGGAACTCGCTCGCCGAGACCCTCACCGAAACGGAACAGGCGTTCCAGCTCGGCTTCGTCGCGATGTCGAACCAGATCATCGCGGCGATCCGCGTCGTGTCGTACGTGGTGATCCTGATCATCATGGCGGTGATGGCCAACTCGATGGCGATGAGTGCGCGCGAGCGCACCGTCGAATACGCGACGCTGAAGGCGCTCGGCTTCGGCCCCGGGTTCCTCGCGCTGCTCGTGTTCGGCGAGTCGCTCGTGATCGCCGCGATCGGCGGCAGCCTCGGCATGCTCGCGATGCCGCCGGCCGCGCACCTGTTCAAGCAGGCGACGGGCGGCGTGTTCCCCGTGTTCAACGTGTCCGCGCAGACGCTCGCATTGCAGGCGGCGTGTACGCTCGCGGTCGGCGTCGCGGCGGCGATCGTGCCGGCCTGGCAGGCCTCGCGGGTGCGCGTCGTCGAAGGCCTGCGGGCGATCGGCTGAGCCCGCCATGGCGATCCCGCTCACGTACATCGCGCGCAACCTGTGGGCCCGCCGGCTCACCACCGTGCTCACCGCGGGCGGCCTCGCGCTCGTCGTGTTCGTGTTCGCGACCGTGCTGATGCTCGACGCGGGCCTGACGAAAACGCTGGTGTCGACCGGCGAGCCCGACAACGTCGTGATCATCCGCAAGGGCGCGGAAACCGAGGTGCAGAGCGCGATCGACCACCAGCAGGCGAACGCGCTGGAAATGCATCCGTCGGTCGCGCTCGGCGCCGGCGGCCGGCCGATGGCGTCGAAGGAAACCGTCGTGCTGATCTCGCTCGTGAAGCGCTCGACGGGCAAGCCGTCGAACGTCGTGATTCGCGGCGTGTCGCAGACGGGCCTCGGGCTGCGGCCGCGCGTGAACCTCGTCGCCGGGCGCATGTTCACCGCCGGCTCGTCGGAGATCGTCGTCGGCAGCGCGATCGCGAAAGGCTTCAGCGGCACGCAGATCGGCGACCGCCTGCATTTCGCGCAGCGCGACTGGACCGTCGTCGGCCGCTTCGACGCCGGCGGCAGCGGCTTCGACTCCGAGATCTGGGGCGACGTCGACCAGCTGATGCAGTCGTTTCGCCGCACCAGCTATTCGTCGATGGTCGTGCGCATCCCGGGCGCGGACGCGTTCGCGCGCTTCAAGGCCGACATCGACGTCGACCCGCGCCTCACCGACGAGGCCAAGCGCGAGCAGACCTTCTACGGCGACCAGTCGAAGACGCTGTCGAGGTTCATCAACATCCTCGGCATGACGCTGTCGACAATCTTCTCGATCGCCGCGATGATCGGCGCGATGATCACGATGTATGCGTCGGTCGCGAACCGCGTCGCCGAAATCGGCACGTTGCGCGCGCTCGGCTTCAAGCGCGCCAACGTGCTCGCGGCGTTCCTGCTCGAGGCGCTGCTGCTCGGCTTCGTCGGCGGCGTCGCCGGGCTCGCGTGCGCGGCGCTGATGGGCTTCGTGTCGTTTTCCACGACCAACTTCCAGACGTTCTCGGATCTGTCGTTCCGCTTCGTGCTCACGCCGGGCATCGTCGTGAAGACGCTGCTGTTCTCGGTGACGATGGGCCTGATCGGCGGGTTCCTGCCGGCGATGCGTGCCGCGCGGATGAACATCGTCGACGCGCTGCGCGCGCGGTGACGCATCGATTCAAAACCTGCATCGATCAAGTCAGGAATTGGCATGAAACGCGCGATTTCGCCATGCAAGAATGCCTTGGACGACCAGCATCGCCGTGACTCGCGACGGCGGTGACGGCGTCCGGCCAGCGGGCGGACAGCGTTCCGCCTGATCCGCCCCCGGCCGGCAGCACCCGACACCACATCGAGCGCGCCCGACGCGCCAGCCGCACGACGGCACCTTCCGCTCTCGGAGGAGACGACATGAATCCGCTCCACGCGTTGCCGGCGTCCGCGTCGGCAACGGCCCGGCGCACCCGTGTGCGCTGGCTCGTGCTGGCCGTGCTGTTCGCGGTCACGACCATCAACTACGCGGATCGCGCCGCGATCGCGATCGCGGGCCCGAGCCTCGCCCGCGCGCTGCACCTGAGCCACGTGCAGATCGGCTTCATCTTCTCCGCGTTCGGCTGGTCATACGTGATCGCGCAGTTGCCGGGCGGGTGGCTGCTCGACCGCTACGGGTCGCGCGTCGTCTATGCATTCAGCATCTTCTTCTGGTCGCTGTTCACGCTGCTGCAGGGCGCGATCGGGTTCTTCGGCGGCGGCGCCGCGTTCGCGCTGCTGTTCGCGCTGCGGTTTTGCGTCGGCGCGGCCGAAGCGCCGTCGTTCCCGGCCAACAGCCGGATCGTGTCCGCGTGGTTCCCGGCCCCCGAGCGCGGCACCGCGTCGGCGATCTTCAACGCCGCGCAGTACGCGGCGACCGTTTTGTTCGCGCCGCTGATGGGCTGGCTCGTGCACGCGTTCGGCTGGCAATCGGTGTTCGCCGTGATGGGCGTGCTCGGCTTCGCGTTCGTGCTGGTGTGGAACCGCACCGTGTACGACCCGAAGGATCATCCGCAGATCAACCGCGCGGAGCTCGACTACCTCGCCGAAGGCGGTGCGCTCGTCAACATCGACCAGGCGACCGGCCAGCGCGACGGCGGCCCGCAACTGCGCCACGTGAAGGCGCTGCTGAAGAGCCGGATGCTGATCGGCGTCTACGTCGCGCAATACTGCATCAACGCGCTGACCTACTTCTTCATTACGTGGTTTCCCGTCTACCTCGTGCAGGCGCGCGGGATGTCGATCCTGAACGCGGGACTGGTCGCGTCGATCCCGGCCGTGTGCGGGTTCCTCGGCGGCATTCTCGGCGGGATCATCTCCGACGCGCTGCTGAAGCAGGGCCAGTCGCTGTCGATCGCGCGCAAGGTGCCGATCGTCGTCGGCATGCTGCTGTCGATGTCGATGGTCATCTGCAACTACACCGACTCGCACGTGCTCGTCGTGCTGTTCATGGCGCTGTCGTTCTTCGGCAAGGGGCTCGGCGCGCTCGGCTGGGCCGTCAACGCCGACACCGCGCCGCGCCAGATCGCCGGCCTGAGCGGCGCGCTGCTCAACACCTGCGGGAACCTGTCCAGCATCACGACGCCGATCGCGATCGGCTACATCGTCGACCGCAGCGGCTCGTTCAACGGCGCACTCGTCTACGTCGTCGCGCACGCGCTCGTCGCGGTGATCTGTTACGTGTTCGTCGTCGGCGAGATCCGCCGCGTCGAGCTGAATTGAACGCGGCGGGCCGCGCCGGCGCGTCCGGCCGGCCCGGCCGCCAGCCAGGAGCGAATCGATGTCCGAATCCCGCAGTGCCGGCGCCCCGCCGGGCACCCCGCGCGTCACGCGCATGCAGGTGATCCCCGTCGCCGGTCGCGACAGCATGCTGCTCAACCTGTGTGGTGCGCATGCGCCGTTCTTCACCCGCAATCTCGTGATCCTCGCGGACAGCAGCGGACGCACGGGCGTCGGCGAAGTCCCGGGCGGCGAAGGGATCCGGCAGGCGCTCGAGCGGATGACGGATCTCGTCGTCGGCCAGCCGATCGGGCGCTACCAGGCGACGCTCAACACGGTCCGCGCGGCGCTGTCCGGCAACGGCGCGGCGGCCGGCCGCACGATCCGGCACGAGGTGACGTCGGCCGGCGAAGCGGCGGTGCTGCGGCAGCCGCACGAGATCAACCTGCGGCTCGACAACGTGATCACCGCAATCGAGGCCGCGCTGCTCGACCTGCTCGGCCAGTGCCTCGACGTGCCGGTCGCGGCGCTGCTCGGCGAAGGCCAGCAGCGCGACGCGGTGCCGATGCTGGCCTACCTGTTCTACATCGGCGACCGGCGCCGTACCGACCTGCCGTATCGGGGCGAAACCGGCGCGCAGCACGCGTGGTTCCGGCTGCGCAACGAGGAAGCGCTGACGCCCGCGGCGATCGCGCGGCAGGCGGAGGCGGCAGTCGAGCGTTACGGATTCGCCGATTTCAAGCTGAAGGGCGGCGTGATGGCGGGCGCCGACGAGATGGAGGCGATTGCCGCGATCAAGTCGTGCTTTCCGGACGGGCGCGTGACGCTCGACCCGAACGGCGCGTGGTCGCTCGACGAGGCAGTGGCCCTGTGCCGGGGTCAGGGCCACCTGCTCGCGTACGCGGAAGACCCGTGCGGGCCGGAAGCCGGCTATTCGGGACGCGAGGTGATGGCCGAATTCCGCCGCGCGACCGGCATCCCGACCGCGACCAACATGATCGCGACCGACTGGCGGCAGATGGATCACGCGGTGCGCCTGCAGGCGGTCGACATCCCGCTCGCCGATCCGCACTTCTGGACGATGCAGGGCTCGGTGCGGCTCGCGCAGCTGTGCCGCGACTGGGGGCTCACGTGGGGCTCGCACTCGAACAATCACTTCGACGTGTCGCTCGCGATGTTCACGCACGCGGCGGCCGCCGCGCCTGGCACGATCACCGCGATCGACACGCACTGGATCTGGCAGGAAGGCGACGCGCGGCTCACGCGCGAGCCGCTGGCCATCGTCGGCGGCAAGGTGGCGGTGCCGGAACGGCCGGGCCTCGGGATCGAGCTCGACATGGCGCAGGTGGAAGCGGCGCATGCGCTGTACCGGCAGGTCGGCGGCACGGCGCGCGACGATGCGATCGCGATGCGCTACCTCGTGCCGGGGTGGACGTACGATCCGAAGCGGCCGAGTTTCGGGCGGGGGTGATGGATGGTGACGACGGACAGCGCGGCGCCGCGCTGTCGGTTCCGGCGTTCACGACAATCCACTCGCTGCTGAGCGGGTCGCCGTTCGGCCGCCGGCTTGCTGCCCGGCTCGTCTGCCGATGCACAAACAAAAAGGGCTCGATCTTGTGATCGAGCCCTTCGAATACTGTTGGTGGAGCGGAGGAGGATCGAACTCCCGACCTTCGCATTGCGAACGCGACGCTCTCCCAGCTGAGCTACCGCCCCAACAAACACAGATCATACACACGCATTTGCGCGCTTGGCAATAGGGGTCGTTACTTCGTCGGCGCCCCCGCCAGCACCCATTCGACGACCGAGCGGATGTCCGCGTCGCTCATCCGCGGATGCGCGGGCATCGGGATCGCGCCCCATACGCCGGAGCCGCCCTCCTTCACCTTTTTCGACAGCTTCGCCACCGCCTGCGGGTCGCTCTTGTAGCGCGCCGCGATGTCCTTGAACGACGGGCCGACCAGCTTGCGGTCGACCGCGTGGCAGCCCATGCACGCATTGCTGCGCGCGACCTTGATACCGTCCCCGACGTCCGCGTGCGCGACCGCGCCGAACGTGCCGGCGACGAGCGCCGCGGCCGCGGCGCCCTGCACCATCCAGTGTTTCATCTGCTTCATCTGCCTGACCATCATTGCGGCGTCGCCTTCGGATTGCCGGGGTGCACGCTGGACGAGTTCGAGATCGGCGCGGGCGGCTGCAGCGGCGTCGCCGTCACCGACGTATCGGGCACTGCGCCGACCGTCGCGTTGTCCGCCGGCGCAGCCGACGCCGCCGGGGTGCCGCTTGCGGGCATCGCCACCTGCAGCGCCTGTGCGTCCGCCGGCTTGATGTACTGGAACACCTTCACGACCTTCTCGACGCCCGGCACCTGGCTCGCGACTTCCGCGCCGCGATTGCCTTCGTCGACCGTCACGAGGCCCAGCAGATAGATGTTGCCGCGCTCGCTGACGACCTTGTAGTTGTTCGCCGAGATGTCCTTCTCGGCGATCAGCGCGGTCTTCACGCGCCCTTCGAGGTACGAGTCGTTCGCGCGCGACGACAGCGATGCGGCCGGCTCGGCCGACAGCTCGTTGATGATGCCGTTCACGTTGTTGATGCCGCGCACGATTTCCTCGGCGCGCTGCTTCGATGCGTCGTTCGGCACCTCGCCCGTCAGCAGTACGCGGCGGTTGAACACGGTCACGTTCACGTGCGACTCGTCCGGCAGCCCGCTCTTGATCTGCGACAGCGCCTTGACCTGGATCTCGCGGTCCTCCGTCTGCGCGCCGAGCGTGCGGCGATCGGTCGCGATCAGCGCGCCGCCGCCGGCTGCCGCCCCCAGCACGCCGAGCACGCAGCCCTGCAGCGACATCGCGGCGCCCGCCGCCAGCGCGGCCAGCAGCGTGGTTCTGACGAGCGTCTGTTTGACGCGGCTTTTCTTCATCGACGGCTCTCCTTCGTTCAATCCTCGCCCAGCAGCATCGCGTCGATGCCGTCGCACAGGCAGTGGATGGTCAGCAGATGGACTTCGTGGATGCGCGCCGCGCGTTCGGCGGGCACGCTGATCGGGATGTCGGTGTCGGACAGCGCGGCCGCGAGCGCATGGCTGCTGCCGCCCGTCAGCGCGACCACCGTCATTTCGCGCTCGTGCGCCTCGTCCACGGCGGCCAGCACGCGCGGCGATGCGCCGGTCGGGTCGAGCACCAGCAGGATGTCGCCGGTCTGCCCGAGCACGCGCACCTGCTGCGCGAACAGCTGCTCGGGTGCCATCGCGCCGGTCAGGCCCGCATGGGACGCATCGGTGGCCAGCGCGATCGCGGGCAGGCCCGGCCGCTCGCGCTCGAAGCCGCCGACCAGCGACACGGCGAGGTATCGCGCGGCGGCGGCCGACGGGCCGTCGCCGCACGCGACGATCTTGTTGCCGTTCGCCAGCGCGGCGAACATCGCGTCGACCGCGGCTGCGATCGGCAGCGACAACGCGTCGGCTGCTTCGACGTGAAGCGCGGTGCTGTCGCGGAAATGTTGCTGAATACGTTCGACTGACATCGATTCCTGATCGGGTACAACGCGTGATGGACATCGCGCGGCATCATGAGTGCGGCGAGTTTACCGTACTCCGGGGCCTCGTCCGGTGGCGCTGCAAGAACTCTTTACATCTCGTCACAGCTCTCGGCCATCCTGGCAAGCGCGGCTATCCGTCGTCGGCACGGAATGCGTCACGCAGCCAGACCAGCTGCCCGGCCTCGAACGCGACCACGTCGAAGCGGCACGGCGCGCCGGCCCCATGCCGCACCCAGTATCGCTGCGCCGCCGCCACGAGCCGACGGCGCTTGCGCCAGCCGATGCTCGCGGCCGCACCGCCGTGCCTGACGCTGCGCCGCGCGCGCACCTCGACGAACACCAGCGTGCCGTCCGGCTCGCGCATCACGAGATCGAGTTCGCCGCCGCGCATCGTCACGTTCGCCGCGACGAATGCGAGCCGGCGGCGTTCGAGAAACTGCCGCGCCCGTGCCTCGAACGCCGCACCGACCGACTTGGATCGCGCCGCGCCGGAAAATTTGTCGTCGCCGTTGGCGTTCCGCGCAGCCGCCTGCGCCCCGGCGCGCACCGGATCGCGCCCGCCGCCGCCCGATCCGGCGCGCGCCCCGTGGCACAATGCCGACCTTGTTCCGCTTGCGCCGCGCTCGCGCGCGTTGCCCGCCGCCATGACTGCCCTCCTCGAACTTGCACACACGCAGCACTACCCGGCCGCCGCGCTCTACATCGTCGCGACGCCGATCGGCAACACGGCCGACATCACGCTGCGCGCGCTCCACGTGCTCGGCCTCGCCGACCGCATCGCCGCCGAAGACACCCGCAACACGGGCCAGCTGCTTGCCCGCTACGGCATCTCGAAACCGCTCGTCGCCGCGCACGAACACAACGAACGCGAAGCGGCGCTGCGCGTGATCGAGCACCTGCGCGCCGGCGAGCGCATCGCATATGTGTCGGATGCCGGCACGCCCGGCATCTCGGATCCGGGCGCGCGGCTCGTCGACGCGGTGCGCGCGGCCGGCTTCGCGGTGATTCCGCTGCCGGGCGCGAGCGCGGCCGTGACCGCGGTGAGCGTCGCGGGCGACTGGGCCGGCACGTTCACGTTCGCAGGCTTCCTGCCGCCGAAGGCAAAGCAGCGCGCCGCCGAACTGCAGACGCTGGCCACGCATCCGTATGCGCTCGTGTTCTACGAGGCGCCGCACCGGATCGTCGAGACGGTCGCCGCGCTCGCAGACGCATTCGGCCCCGCGCGCCGGCTGCTGATCGCGCGCGAACTGACCAAGCTACACGAGCAACTGTTCCAGGGCACCCTGGCCGAAGGGATAACATGGCTCGAAGGTGACGCGAACCGGCAGCGCGGCGAGTTCGTGCTCGTCGTCGAAGGCGCGCCGGCCGACGACGGCACGGCCGACGACACCGCCCACGATGCGCTGCTCAAGCTGCTGCTGGAGGAAGTGCCGGTGAAGAGCGCGGCGAAACTCGCGGCCGCGCTGACGGGCGCGCCGCGCAACGCGCTGTATGCGCGCGCGCTGGCGCTGAAGGACGGTTGACGACGCGGCGGCCGCACTGCGGGGTGCAGGCTACAGCCGGCGGTCCAGCGGTCTGCGGTCTGCGGCCGGCGGTCTGCGGTCTGCGGTCGGCGGTCGGCGGCCCAGCGGTCGGCGGTCGGCGGTCGGCGCGACAGCCACAGCCACGCCACCGGATACTGCCGCGCAGAATCGGGATAGGGGCGGTCAGGAAGACTGACCGATCCCCTCCCACACCACCCGGCATGCGGGTCCGCACCGGGCGGTTCGAGCAGTTGAGGTTATGAGAGCCGGGGCAAACCGAGCCGGTCGAAGTAGGCGATGGGCATCACCCGGTTTAGCCGCAGGCGGCTGTTGCGCCACCAGCGTCTGCTATTTGCGGCCACCTCTCTGGCGTCCGCTTCCAGGGCGCCCAGCGCCAGCATCTCCCGA
>NZ_JBSAXD010000053.1:0-44239 GCF_053427715.1 Burkholderia sp. MR1-5-21 | reverse complement strand
CCAACGTGCCGACTCGCCCCGTGCCGATCTTCCCATAATCGCCTCGGATGGCTGACAGGGGCTCCTGTACGGGCGTTCATCCATTCCGCCCGAATCGCCGGACATGGCGCAAAGGATGTTTACGTAAGCTCGATGTCAAAAAAACCAGGGAAATGTAAATGCAAATCGATTGTATTTGCATTGTTGTTGACGAGGATGGATCGAGTCCGTACGATGCGCTGCTGATCGACGGGCAGCGGCGAACTGACGCTAATCACTCACGCTTCAGGCGCCCAACCGGATACGGTTTAACGAGTTTGGACCTGAACATGCGTGTGAACCGAATGTCGCAAGCGACTATGCCAGGCGACACTCATCGAGGCGAGCCGTACACCGTGACCACGCAAGAGGGTCCCCCTGGCCGGTGCAACGTGCGCCGGCCGACGAGCGTGCGCGCCCTGGACCGTTACGACGGCCTTGCGCGATTTTTCCATTGGACGTTTGCCGCCGGCATCATTTACGCCAGCATCGCCGGCTACACGCTCGCCCGGCTTGGCGGCGGACCTGTGCGTGAATTCCTGTCGCAGCTGAATATGTCGATCGGGACGGTGCTCACCGTAATCTTTCCATTTCGGGTGGGTTGGAAGCTGGTTCGAATCGAACCTCGCGCATTGCCCGGTGTGTCCGCGCGGCAGCAATCCGTGGCGCGTATCGTACATGGCGTCATTTACGTGACGATCTTTGCTGTGCTGGCAAGCGGCTACTTGATGGTCCCGAACGGCTATTCGTTTTTCGGCCTGGTCGATGTTCACACGCCGTTCAAGAAAGGTCCGCTCACCGACGAATTGTTCGTAGTGCATCGAGCAAGCTGCGCACTGCTGGCAGGATTGGTCATGCTGCACGTGCTCGCAGTGATCAAGCACCAATTGGTGAAGCGTGCTGATGTGTTGCGAAGGATGCTTTGAGTGAGGTCCCCTGCTCTCGCAGACGACGCGTGCCGCGTAGTATCCACAGCAAGCGATCCGCCTACGCCGGTTGGCGCATCAATTCGTTCTGCTTTGCATCATCCACGGTCTCGACACGATTCACCTCCGCTTCCGCCGGCTCCTGCGACACACCTCGCCGCAACTCGCGAAGGAGAAAGCGCTGCAGGGCCTGTCCTGCCGACATGCGATCGCTGCCATCTGCATGGCTGAACAGGCCGAATTCTGCCGATGGCGCGCGCGGCAATCCCGTGGCATTCGGATCGAGCACGCGCATCGAATCGCGCCGGATATTCCATTCGAGCAGGACCGTGACCCCCAGCCCTGCTTCGATTGCGGATTGAATGGCGGCCAGACTCGTGCTCGTACACATGACTTTCCACGCGATCCGCGCATCGCGCAATGACGCATACAGCCTGTCCTGCCACGGGCACGCACCGCCGAATGCGACGAACGGCAACGGATCGTGGCGCACATCTCCGTCATACGTGAGGCCAGCCGCCCAGAATAGCGGATGCTGCCACCGCGCGAGCGGTTCTGCATTGATGAACGTCGGGTCGACGATCGCGAAATCGAGCGAGCCGTTCATGAAATCCTGTGACAGCGCCTTGCTCGAATCAACGACGATTTCCACGGCGACATTCGGGAACGACGCGCCAAATTCACGCAGCGTGTGCGGCAGGTGACCGACTGCGATGTCCTCGAGGAGGCCGAGCCGGACCTTCCCCGAAATCTCGCCTGCATTCAGCGCAGCGCGCGCGGCGACACCGATGTCGAGCATGCGCTGCGCGTAGGGCAGCAGCACGCTGCCCGCCGCTGTCGGCTTGATGCCGCGCGGCGAACGTTCGAGGAGGCGCTGCCCGACCGATTCCTCGAGCCGACGCAATGCCATGCTGACGGCAGCCTGCGTCCGATGCAATACCTGCGCCGCTTCGCTCACGCTACCGGTTTCGACCACGATCAGAAAGGTACGCAACAAGCCGCTATCGAGATCTCGAGCCATAAATAATCTTGAAGCGCTCATAAAAAATTCGAGCTTATACCAAACGAACCTGCGTGGTTAACATCGCCGCATCGCAATCATGGAGCGCTGCATGAACGAAGAACCGGGAAGCATCCTGGCCGGCCGGCATACGACCGATTCCACACCGGTTGTGCACAGCGCGTTCACGGCGAATGCCTCGTCGGAAGCGTCGTGGACGCGGCTCTTCCGGACGGCTTTGGCGCCCGCGCTCGCCGTGGTGTCGATGTGCAGCGTGCAACTCGGTGCTGCGCTGTCGCGGCCGGCAATGATCGAGTACGGAACGTTCAGCACGACCTGGCTGCGCCTGTGCTTCGCCGCCGTCGCGCTGGCCGTGATCGTGCGCCCCCCTTTCCGGCGCTATTCTCGGCAACGCTGGATCGCCGCCATTGCGCTTGGCTGCGCAATGGCCTGCATGACGCTGTGCTTCTTCGAGGCGGTCAAGCGCGTGCCGCTCGGACTCGCTGTCGCAATCAATTTTCTCGGGCCGCTGTGCGTCGCGACAATCGGTGTGCGCAAACTCCGGATGCTCGCGTGGCCTGCGCTCGCGTTGGCGGGGATCGTACTGCTCGCGCGCCGCGACGACCTATGGATCGCGCCCGCTGCGGCGCTTGTTTTCCCGCTTGGCTCGGCGCTCGGGTGGGCTGCCTACATCCTGATGATGAAACGAGTGGGTTCGCTGTTCGATGGTCTGCAAGGTTTGTCCACGTCGCTGATCGTCGCGGCACTCGCGACGGCACCGTTCGGCCTCGCACAAAGCGGCGGACACCTGCCGGTCGGGCAATTGATCGACGCCGCCGGTCTCGCCGTGCTCGTGCCGCTCTTGCCCTATGTTCTGGAGATGATTGCGTTACGGCGTATGACGGCGTCCGCGTTTGGCATCCTGATGAGTGTCGAGCCTGCGATTGCCGCAGCGATCGGATTTGCCGTACTGGGGCAGCCGATGACACTGCTGCAAAGTCTCGGCACGCTGCTTGTGATCGGTGCCAGCGCAGTCGCCGTGCTGCAGAAGTAAACAGTCTTCGCCGGTTCGGGCATGAATCGGATCTCGAGGTAGCCGGTGAGCTTGAGCGGCGGAATGCGGCAGCCAGTGGAACGACTATCCGGAATCAGTGTAATATATTGCATGTTGCATTACGCACTTGTACCCATGCCCGTTCCTGCGACCGCCCAGACGCTCGTCCGCGCCCTTGCTCGCGACGACGTCTATCGAATCATCAAGCAATGGATCGTCGATCTGCAGCTCGCGCCAGGCGAACTGATTCGCGATCAGGAACTGGCTGCCAGCCTGGGGGTTTCTCGCACCCCTGTGCGCGAGGCATTGCGGCGTCTCGAAGACGAAGGCTTGATCGTGACCCACGCCCACAAGTGGACCAAGGTTGCGCCGTCCGATATCGCCGAGGCGGAACACCTCTATCCGATCGTTGCGGCACTCGAAGCGACTGCAACGGAACTGGCGCAACCGCATCTTTCCGCAGCCGACCTGAAGCGCCTTGCCAGGCTCAACCATGCGCTGTCGGCTGCGATCGACGCACGGGATGCGGGGCGGGCAGTTGCGCTGGATGCGGAGTTTCACGCACTCATCGTCGAGAAAAGCGGCAATGCCGAAATCGCCAGATTGCTGGACTTGCTGCTGCCGCGTATCCGGCGCATCGAACTCGCGTATTTCGGCGACCGGCTGATTGCCCGGCAATCACTGGGCGAACACGAGGCGATCGTCGTTGCGCTGAGCAACGGCGACGGGCAGCTGGCCGCCGATACGATGAAGAAGAACTGGACCATGTCGCCATCTGGCGATCCTGCATAATCGCCCCACCGGAACCCCCATATGAAATCCGCGTTGCTGGTCATCGATTTTCAGAATGCAGTCTTCGTCGATCCCCCCGCTTTTGAAGCAAATGCCGTCTTGCGACGCATCCAGGGCTTGATCGCGAAAGCGCGCGCGGCCGCCGCGCCGGTCATCTACGTGCAGCACGACGAGGTCGGATCAGCGTGGGAGTCAGGCAGCAACGGTTGGGCATTCCCGGATGAGATTGCGCCACAGGCGGGCGACTACGTCAGTCCCAAGAGCGCTTGTGACGCGTTCCGTCACGGCGACCTCGCCCGGCATCTGGCGGAACAGGAAATCGGCCGGGTTTTCGTGTGCGGCTATGCGACCGAATTCTGCATCGACACCAACGTGCGGCGGGCGGCGAGCCTCGGCGTCGAAACCGTCGTGGTGGAGGACGCGCACACCACGCGCGACCGCCCCCATCTCGATGCCCGGAAAATCATCGAGCACCACAACTGGATCTGGGGTGGATTCTCGAATCCGGGCAATCCGATCAAGCTTTGCGCTTCTCAATCCGTGCAGTATTCCGGAGCCTGACATGAAGTCCGATGCCACCCGCCTCGTCGAGCCTGCGCAGCGTGTCCCGGATGGCTTTGCGTCGTTGTCGCAAGGCGTATTCCATGCGTCGACCATCGTGTTTCCCGATGTCGCGTCATTCCTGAAACGACAGAACGAGATCTGCGGCGGCTACAGTTACGGCCAGAACGGCACGCCCACGTATTACGCGCTCGCGGAGAAAATCGCGGAACTGGAAGGGGGCGGACAGGCCGTGCTGGTGCCGTCCGGCCTGGCGGCCGCGGTACTGGTCAACGCGGCGCTGCTGTCGGCAGGTGATCATGTCCTGCTGCCGGATTCCGTGTACGGTCCGAACCTCGACACGGTACGCACACTGTTCGGCAAATGGGGCGTGCGGAGCACCGTGTATCCGAACGATATTGGCGCCGGCATCGCGGGCCTCTTCGAGCCCTCCACCAAGCTGGTCTGGCTCGAAAGCCCGACATCCAATACCCTGCAAATGCAGGACGTGCACGCCATCGTGCAAGCGGCGCACACACGCGGCATTCGGGTGGCCATGGACAATACGTGGGCCACGCCGCTCGGCTTCAAGCCGCTGGACGCAGGTGTCGACTATTCAATCCAGGCGCTCACGAAATATGCGGGCGGGCACTCCGATATCCTGATGGGCGCGGTGACGACGCGCGACGAGGCGAGTCATGCGTCGTTACGGATCGTCGGCGAACAGCTCGGATACTACGTGTCGAGCGACGAGTGCTTTCTCGCGCTGCGCGGCCTGCCGACCATGGCCTTGCGGCTTGAACGCCACTTCGCCTCTGCACTGCGTGTCGCCCGGCGTCTGGCACAGCACCCGGTGGTCGACCGCGTCAGCTATCCCCCCCTCCCTTCCGATCCCGGCCACGCGTTGTGGAAGCGCGATTACACGCTTGGCTGCGGCTTGCTGTCGTTCTCGTTCAAGGCTAGCGGGCTGGAAATCGTCGAGCGCTTCGTGTCGCACTTGAAACTGTTCACGCTCGGCAATAGCTGGGGCGGTGTACATAGCCTGGTAGCCATTGCCCCTTCATCGGACAACACGGCACCGAACGTGCGCTGGGTAGTGCGATTGCATGTCGGAATCGAAGATCCGGACGATCTGCTGGCCGATCTCGATGCCGCGTTGGCGTCATTGCCGGTGATCGATTCGGGGAAGTCGTCGTCGGCCGCTGATTGAGTATTCAGTTCGACCGAGTGCGATTCGCCAGAGCGATGCCGGCCGTCGGTCAGCGGATCCAATACCGTGCCGAAGCAGTTGCGCTCATGACAGATGACGCAGCGAGCCCTATCCGCATTAATGTCAATTCATTGGTGCGGCTTCCATACCTCCCCGCACTCACCATCAATTCGGCCAGTCACGAACTGAGCGCATGGACCATGAATAGGAACATGAAGCAGGCAAGCGTGAAATCACGCGTCGCGCGCTTATAATGTTTCGCACCTCAGGCTGTGAAAAAATGACTTCATGATGCGCTTCCCGATCAGTCGCCAACTCGCTGCAACGACGTCAGCCGTCGTGCTTCTGACCTTCTGCTTGCCCGCCTGCAGCCAGCAGGACAGCCAATCTCCTGAAATCAAGGCGCTGGTCAAAAAATCCTTGGCGGATATGGCAGTCGTGAAAGGCGGCACCTTCATGATGGGTGATTTCGGACCATCGGTCTCGCCGGAGAAATTGCCGTACACCGCACAACACGAAGACAAGCCCGCACATCAGGTCACACTCGACAGCTTTTCGATCGGCCGATACAAGGTCACTTACGCCGACTTCGATGTCTACATGAAAGCGGTCGGCAATCTGTCGTACCCCGACGACCGGTTATCGAAGCTGTACAGGGTTCCGACTCACCCGGTGGGCGTGCCCTGGAAGGCGGCCAAAGACTATTGCCAATGGCTTGGCAAGCAAAGCGGATTACCGATCGACCTGCCAAGCGAAGCGCAGTGGGAGTATGCGGCCCGATCGGGCGGCAAGCCGCTGATATTCGCGACCGACAACGGCAAATCGGAGCCCGACCGGAACTTCCCTTCGGCGGATACGATCGACGCAAAGCTTGCGCCGAATCTCGGCATGTCCCAGATCTACCTGTACCCGGTCGGCAAATACCCGCCCAATCCGCTTGGACTCTATGACATGGGCTTCAACGGTCAGGACTGGGTGAACGACTGGTTCGATCCGCAGTACTACGAGCATTCGCCTGAAAAGAACCCGCAAGGTCCGGCCGCCGCGACGAAAAAAGTCATCCGTGGATTCCAGGGCGGATACGACGAGAGTGCGATGACGGTCTATCGGGAAGGGATCGAACCCGCAGCCGGGAAAGATGGCCTGGGCGGTTTTCCGACCCTGACCTTCCGATGCGCGATTCAGTCATCCGGTGCGCAATGAAGCCGTCACTAACCGAGCCTGACCTCCGGCATGTTTTCGTATAGCGGGTGCGGGCCCGCGGCCGCCTGATAGGAATAGGCAGCCGAATCGGCCGGGGCGACCGCGTAGCCCGGCGTCGGCTCGAGCTTCAGCATCGCCTGGAGATTGTTGTAGTAGTCGCGCATTTGCCGATCATCCTCGGTCGGCGCTCCGGAAATCGACATCTCCAGGAATTGCCGCAGCGCTGCGCGGTTGTCTTCCAGCGTTCCCTTGGTTCCGTCCGGAGAAATATGCTGCACGACATTGTCGAGGTCGTGCTTCGTATGGGACCACTGGAGGATGCATTTGACAGCATCCTTCCGGGGGCCGTAGTAACGTCCGAACGCATGGTTTGCCGGGTCGATGCCATCCGAGAGCTTCCAGTGGCGGGTCAACTGGTAAATCATGATGCCCTTCGCTTCCGGAGTGGCATGCTGCAGCATCACCGGGCTCCCCATCACGCGATTCATCAACTGTACGCGCGCCTGCTCCTTTTCGAATTCCGCCTGCAACGCCACCCATTGACGGCCGATCTCGACGGCTGCGCGATCGACGGTGCTTTCGAGATTCATCATGCCCTGAACGACCATCACCTGAATCTGCGTGACGAGCTGGAAAGCCTGAGGCGCGATGAATTTCAGCCGCACGAAGTTGGCATGGTACAGCTGATAAAAGATCCATTCGAAAAATTCTGCAATGCGAAGCACGTCCACCGACAGCTCGATGTCCCCTTTCGCGCCGACGCCCAGGCACAGCCCGGCCTTCATCTTCAAGCGGAACCGCCCCGCGGCATAGCTGATGTCAAGCAGGCAGGTCAACCCCACACCGGCCATCGCCGTAACCGTATCCCCCACCTTCGCGAAGGGCTTGTACTTCCCGCTCGGCCCTTTCGGCGTCGGTTTCATCCACTCGAGCGCGCCTTCCAGCGACAGGTCCGCACGTGCACCCGCAAACACGTCGAGATCCGCATTCGCGCTCGGATCGACCGGATTGCCGCCGACGTTGATCTGCCGCTGCTTTGCGACGGGATTGTCGACCGCAGCACCGTACAGGCCCAAGTCCTTGCGCTTTTCGTCCTTGTAGTCGATGACGACACCAAGCTGCGCAACCACACTTGCCCCTACCATGCCCGAGAGTCCCAGCTCGCACTTGAAACGAATCGCACCGAGCGGATACGGCTTGCCGTCGTCGCCGTCGAACTTCCAGATCCATCCCGCGATATCGGGATAGTAGAACGCGCCGGAAACCTTGCCCTCCGCAATTGCAAATTCGGCCTGCGCCGAGGCCTTGATCGCGACCCGCCCCTTGTGCGGCGACCATTCGGTGTCGAGCCCCGCCCCCGCCAGATACCGCATCAGTTGCGCCTTGGCTTCGACGCTTACGTTGTTGCTGAACGCGGTCTGAGGCTCCTTCTTCTCGCTCGAACCATTCTGCGCGGCATGCTCCGCGCCGCCTTCCGACTCCTCGGACGGATCCTTGGCGCCGCCGCTATAGCTCAAATGCTTGTTCCACTCCTCCGCCCACCCGAACAGCGTGCCTGTTACATGCTTCTCGACGATTTCGGACGACATCTTGGTCTTCTCGTACAGCTGCGAGCGGATCTTGTCGTCGCGGCTGATCAGGATACCTTCCTTCAGTTTGTCCACATCGATCTTCCGGCGGCCCGACGCGTCCTTCTTGATGAAACTCTTGTCGCCCGTTTCCTTCTCGGACTTGCGCCCCTTCATGTCCTCGAACGCCAACGGGCCGAACGTGTGCCAGCTTGCCTTGATCTTGTTCGAGCGCACGTAGTGCAGCTTGTACTTCGCGAACTTGACCTTGCTCTTGCCCTTGCCGTGATCTTCCGTATAGATCGGAATCAGCTCCACCATCGTGAGGTCTTTGCTGTCGAGCTTGCTGAGCGGCTCCAGCTCCTTCTTCAGTGCCTTGTGTGCAGCATCGCGCTCGTCGAGCGCCTTGTCGACGCCGGCCTTGTGCGCATCCGTCTCGCGGCTGTCGGGCAGGTTCTTCTGCACGTCCTCGGCCAGCGCCTTCAATGCTTCGTCGACTTTCGCGTTGGCCTGATGATATTTGTCGACGCGGTCGTGCAGCAGATTGCATTCGCTCTGCAACGCGCTCACGTCCTCGGACGGCACCAGAATGAACTCTCCGGTCTCGGGCCTGAAATACAGCATGGGCGCCGGATCGTGCGGAATATGCACGAGACTCTCCGGGGTCGTATTGGTCGTGCCGGTGCCATCCGGTGTATGAGGGGTAGTCGGTTTGGGCATGGCGTGAGGTCGAATGGACTGGTTTGGGTCGTGGGCCGGTTGCGTGAAGCGCAACGGTCTCAGCTATCGAGGAACACCTTCAGGCTCTGCGGACTCGCGGTCATGATGCGCGACGTGAGGCCCTTCTCGTCCGTCATGCCCTCGAATACCTTGCCTTCCGCCGTCTCGATGCGGTAACGCACATACGGCGCCGCCTCGCCGCTGTGGCGATCGTGAATGCGGAATTGCTCGTTGTACGCGCCTTCGCCCGACGGCATCTGCGGCAGCGGTTCCGACAGGCTCGTCGGCCCGCTGAACGCATGCGACGCGCCCTTGATGTCGATCTTGCCCGGCGCGTGGATTTCGATGCTGCCGTCCTTGATGCGGATATAGGCACCGCCGGAGGTGAGCAACACTTCCCGCTTCGCGACCGCTTCGACGGTTTGGGTCGCGGACAGGATCCTGACCGTCTTCTGGGCCGTTACTTCGACATTGTCGGTTTGCGCCTGGACTTCGACCTTGCCCTTCGCAGCAAACAGCTTCATCCCCGCGTTCTGCACGAACAGGCTCAGTTTGTTCGCGGCGCTCGCGACAAGCGATTTGCCGACCGCAATATGCGTGCTTTGACCGGTTACGAGGTTGATGTGCTGCGCGGCCGACAGGTGCGCCGACTCGTTCGTCGACAGGGCAAGCCCGGACGGACTCGCAAACAGCATGACGGGTGACTGGAACGCGTTGGCACTACCTGTTCCACCCCCCGCTGTGCGCCCCCCCGACTGTGAGCCCTGTTCGCTGCCTTGTGTCGCGTCGGTGAATGTCTTCAGCGCGTCGTGTGCCTCCCCGAGACTTTCCGCCTGATGCGACAGGCTCGCCTGCGACATCGCCTCGACCACGCTCTCGGCATTGACGAGCTGCTGCTGCGCGTCGCGCACGTCAAGCTGCTGGCTGCTCGCCTGCTTGGGATGCGTCGTGACGTACAGCCCCTGTGACGCTCGCACGGCACCGTATGAATCCGTCTTCAGGTCGAAGCCGGACCCAAGATATGAACCGCGCGTGTTGCCGCTCTGGTCGATCAGGTACCCGAGGTGAAGCATGCTGTTCCCGGTGCTGCTGAACAGTCTGACCCGATTCTGCCCCGTCGCATCGTCGAGGACCATTTCGTTATAGCCGGAACCCGAATACTCCTTCGACCGATAGCCCGACAGGATGCCGTTACTGTGCCACTGCGGCTGGACATCCCCGTTGTACACGCGGTGCAGGACGACGGGCCGGTCGCAGTCTCCGCCCACGTAGCCGATCAGTACTTCTTCGCCGACTCTGGGGACGTGAACGCTCCCGTAGCCGCCTCCCGTATCCGACTGTGCGACTCTTACCCAGCACGAGGCGCCGGCATCTCCCGGGTTCTGCCGGTCCCAGACGAACATGACCTTGATCCGGTTCAGCTTGTCCGTGTACACCTCTTCGCCCTGCGGCCCGACAACGATCGCCGTCTCCAGATGCATCGCCGGCTTCTTGTGCTCGAACGGACTGCGGTACGGAACCGTTACGCGCTGCGCCTCGACTTCGACACGGTAAAAGCCCGCCGAACCATCGTCATGGGTGACGACTTCCCCCGTGTGCCCGGCCTTTGCCCGCGCCAGTTCGTTCTGCAGGCCGTGAGGAAAGCTCGCATCATGATCCGACAGCGGCAGGTTGTTCTCGATGTGGCGCCGAACCTTGATCGCCGCGAATTCCCGCTGTCCGGACTGGTCACGATCGTGCTCCGGATGACCAGTCAGCTCGAAACGCAGGCCCGCATCGATACCCCGAACGCCACCGGCCGCAAAGAACCTCTTGGCCCGCGACTCCCACTCTTCCAGATGAATCCTTGAAAGCTGCTCGCCGCGATCCTGGTTCAAGTATGTGTAGGCGCCGGTGTATTCGTACACTTCAGCCTGCTCCGGCAAATCCCCCTGGCCCGACATCGTCGGCAGCGTTGTGCCCTTGGGATTGACTGAGGACGATGGCGCCTTGTAGTCGAATGTGCGCGTCGTATGCGTGGTGCTCTGCAATGTTCGCGAACCCGCCCACTGCGTGAAAGCATCCGTTTCACTGCCCGTGCCCGACCTGTAGAACCTGACCGGATTGGGCGACACCTCATCGAGCGCGTGAATGTCGTCGGTCACGACAAGCGTATGCGACTTGCCATCCTTGCCTTGCCGCCAGAAGCCGAACAGACCTTCCTCCTCCATCAGCCGATGGACGAAATTCCAGTCGGTTTCGCTCTGGCGGCAATACGAGCGTTGGGGCAGCGGATTGCGCAAAGCGAACTGGAACTGACCGCCGGCCTGCGGATGCAGGTTGAATACGTCCGTGATGATGGCGTCGGCAGTCTTGTCCTGCCAGTACCGCATGTCGGTGCGGAATTTGAGGAAGTGCAACCAGGAAGCGAATGTCAGCTGGTAACTGCTGAAGCTGCCGTCTCCGCCAAGTCGGCGGGCGGTGTGGATATAGCCGTTGACCGGGAGGTAAGATTTGTCCGCCTGCTGGAGCCACAGCGTCATCGGCTGGGCAATCAGCGTCTTGAGTTCGATGTCGCCGGCGGCGGACACCATGTCGAGCGCGACGCTGAAGTCACGACCCAGTTCGGAACAAATTACCGCTCGGCGTGGTACAAGCGCGTTATTCGGTAAAGATGGAATATCTGTCTTGATCAGGCGGTCCTGTTGGATCAGGCCGCCACGGATCATCCGGCCCAGTTCGGTTGGGTTCATGCGTTTTCCATCTTCTTGTGCGCTGCGGGCCAATAGCCCGCACTCTCAACGGATCGGCCCCGATTGCGTGGATGCCCCAGTCCAACGCGTGGATTCTAGATTTGGCAGATATGCAACGTCAACAGGGAGATAATCAATGATTGTAAATACGGCTTGATATATATATGGCCGAATGTATTTTTATAAATGTAATGAAACAACAGGGATATGTAAGGTTGTCGCTGACCGTTGCCGTGCAGCCAAGGTATCTCATGCCCGGTGGTTGCTGGCGATCCGATTCGCGCGATCGCAAGCCGGCTCGGGCGCGCAAGGCAAGCTTAAGGGCGTCGATCGCGAGGGGCGGAAAAGCGGGACGACTCCAAAGTACGCGCTGCACACGCCTCGCAGCGAGTACGAGCACCCGGATTCGATCACGACCTGTGCAACCGGGCGACGAGTCGGTATCCGGTGCCGTAGCGACAGGCGCTATCTGGATGCGGTTATAAGAAGACAGACACGATTCAGGCATCACTGAAGTGCCAATAATCACGATATCGAGAAGTCGATGAAGATGGCGCCAATATTTCTTGCCTTGACCTTTTACGCTTCAGCTTAATGCGAAGTGCGCGTAGAGAACGAGTGCTTTACGCGATTGAATTTCCGTCTCTCGCGACAATTTACCGTCGTCCCGAGAGACTGGCCGGTGCGCCTGCTGGCGGGTTTTGCAACTGCGCGGACCCGCACACGATCCGCAAAAACCGTGCATTATTGACGTTTGCCGTCGTGCCGACGGCCCGCAGCACGTTCCACGCTCACCATTCCAGACCGCGAACGATCCATGACGAATCAACCTACCCGGACCGCAACCGACCAGCCCGTCGACATGATCATCTTCGGCGGCGGCGGCGACCTGGCCGCCCGCAAGCTGCTGCCTGCGCTGTACATGGCGCACCTGCACTGCAACCTTCCGCCGGAAACCCGCATCATCGCCGTCGGACGCCGCGACTGGGGCATCGACGGCTATCGCAAGTTCATGGACGAGCAGTCGCGTCCGTTCATCGACGAGAAGGCCTTCGACGCCGAAGCGTGGAGCCGCTTCCTCGACCTGTTCCAGTACGTGCTGATCGACGTGGGCGCGCCCGGCGACTACGCGCGGCTCGCCGAAGCGTCGCGCGACGGGGCGATCCGCGTGTTCTACCTGTCGACGTCGCCTGAGCTGTTCACGACGATCTGCGACAACCTGTCGGCCGCGCACCTCGTCGACGCGCACGCGCGCGTCGTGCTCGAAAAGCCGCTCGGACACGATCTGGCGTCCGCGAAAGCGATCAACGATTCGGTCGGCAAGCATTTCGAGGAATCGCAGATCTACCGGATCGACCACTATCTGGGCAAGGAAACCGTGCAGAACCTGATGGTGCTGCGCTTCGGCAATCCGATCTTCGGGCCGCTGTGGCAAGCGCCCAGCATCCGCAGCGTGCAGATCACGGTCGCGGAGACGGTCGGCGTCGGCAGCCGCGCAGGTTTCTACGACCATACGGGCGCGCTGCGCGACATGGTGCAGAACCACCTGCTGCAGCTGCTGTGCATCGTGGCGATGGAGCCACCCGTGTCGCTGGATCCGGACGCGGTCCGCGACGAGAAGCTGAAGGTGCTGCGCTCGCTGCGGCCGATGACGGTGTCCGACGTTGCGCGCGACACGGTGCGTGGCCAGTATGTGGCGGGCGCGGTCGACGGCAAGCCGGTCAAGGGCTACCTCGAAGAAGACAACGTGCCGCCGGACAGCCGCGCCGAAACTTTCGTCGCGCTGCGCGCGCATATCAACAACTGGCGCTGGGCGAACGTGCCGTTCTTCCTGCGCACCGGCAAGCGGATGCAACAACGCCAGTCGGAAATCGTGATCGAGTTCGCGGACATGCCGTTCTCGATCATCCCGAGCGGCCCGCGTCACTACGGCAACCGCCTCGTGATCCAGCTTCAGCCGGAGGAATCGATCCAGTTGCAGATGCTCGCGAAAGAGCCGGGCAGCGGCATGAACATGGTGCCCGTGAATCTGAACCTCGATCTGCAGCAGGCCATTCCGGAGCGCCGCGCGGAAGCCTACGAGCGATTGCTGATCGACGTGATTCGCGGACGCCTCACGCACTTCATGCGCCGCGACGAACTCGAAGCGGCATGGGCGTGGGTCGAGCCGATTCTCGACGGCTGGAAGCAGCTCGGCGACCGCCCGCGGCCCTATACGGCCGGCACGTTCGGTCCGGCCGCGTCGTCCGCGCTCCTCGCGCGGGACAACATGTCGTGGGCCGAGGAAGCCTGACCTGAACAGGCATCGGCCCGTACGGCCGATGCCTGGCCCGCTGTCCTCGCGCAAGCGATTCCATCGCATCTGCAAGACCGGACGCGGAACGCCCGCGCCCGGCATGCGGGCGTTCAGCGCGCGAAGCGAATGTCGAGCGCTCGCAGATACGTCTGCAGGCCCGCATCCTGGATCGGGATCACGTAACCGTTTTCACCCGACTCGTTGAAGTGCGCGTGCCAGTACCCCGGCGGCGTGACGAACGCCATGCCCGGCTCCCAATCGACGCGCACCGGGTCGACGATGTCGCCGTGCGCGTCGAGTTCGGTGCCGACGAGCGTGTAGCAGCCCGGCTTGCAGTCGGAAATGAAGTCGAGCGCGATCGATTGATGGCGATGCGGCTTCTGCATCGTCTTCGGGCCGACGACACCGAACATCGCCCACAGCGTATGCGTAACCGTGCGCGTTTGCGGGAAGTTCGCATTGCCGAGCAGGATGCTGATGCGGTTGCGCTGCCCTGCCCCCGGCGCTTCGGCGACGCGCATCAATTCCGCCTGTGCGCGGGACGCCGGATACAGCGTCGGCGTGAAGCGCTGCGTCGTCGACGTCACGCCGAGGTAGGCGAGCAGCGGCGCATCGGTGACGTAGTAGAGCCGTGCGGTCGTGTCTGCCGACAGCGTTGCCCGCTGGCCGCCCGGCAGCGTAAAGAAGTCGCCCTTCGTGAACGAGAACGCGAAGTCTCCTTGCTCGACCGCGCCGCGGCCATCGATCGCGTAGAACACTTGCGACGTCGCGTTCGGATTCACCGACACCGACTCGCCTGCGACGACGCGGACGAACTGGGCAAGCAGCCCCGGCCCGGTGGCGGGCGACGCGCAGCGCAGTTCGGCGGACAGGTCGAGCGGGACGATGCGCGTGGGACCGCTGTCGTAGAGCGACGCGCCGAACGAATGGTACGGAACGCGGGAAATCAGCCGGGCGCCGATCGGGTTCGCGGACGACGTGTATTCGAAATATTCCGCGTCGCGGGTCTCGGCATCGGTCACGCGCAGCGTGGGATCAAGGGTTTCGTCGAGCATGGGAGCCTCCGGAAGAAAGGGTTGCGGGAACCACCTGCCGCACGTTGCTGCACGTCGGTGCACATCGGGATTGCGGCGGCGTCGGAGTGACTGTAGGCGTGCCGCCCGCCGGGCGGAACCGCGCTCGCCGGAAATCAGCTTTGCCGAAAAGGGATAGCCGGCGCCGTTGCGGTCGCGCGCGGACGGCAGCGTAGAATCCAGCCATCCGACCGCTTACGCCGACGGCGCCGCCGCATGTGCGCACGGCCCGTCCGACCCGCATGGACTATTTCGCCGCCATCCGCGCCTTTCTTCACGCTGCCGACCTCGGCAGCTTCAGCCAGGCCGCCGAACGGATCGACGTGAAGACGTCGACCGTGTCGCGCTATATCACCGAGCTCGAGCGCGATCTCGGCATTGCACTGTTCAACCGGTCGACACGCGGGCTCGTGCTGACGGAAGGCGGCCGCGTCTTTCGCGAGCGCGCGCTCGCCGCGGTGCAGACACTCGACGACGCGCGCGAAGCGGCCGCGTCGCTGAATGCGTCGCCGAAAGGGCTGTTGCGGGTGACCGTGCCCGCGTCGTTCGGCCGCCGGCACGTGGTGCGCCATCTGCCGGCCTTCCTCGCGCGCTATCCGGAGATCGACGTCGACGTGGTCGTCACCGACGACGTGCTCAATGTCATCGACGCCGGCATCGACGTCGCGATCCGGATCGGCGTATTGCACGATTCGCAGTTGATGGCGCGCCAGCTCGCCGTCCATTGCCGTGTCGTCGTCGCGAGCCCCGCTTACGTCGAACAGCACGGCTCACCGGCCACGCCGGATGATCTCGCGCAGCATGCGACGCTGCGCTTTTCCCTCGCATCGGACGACAAGTGGTATTTCGTCCGCCGCAACACGCACGGCACGCACGACTTGCACGGCACACCCGGTGCACCGATCGAATCGGCGGTCAGGCTGCACGGTCGCGTGCGGATCGACGACACCGACGCGCTGCTCGATCTCGCGATCGCCGGGCAAGGCATCGCGCTGCTGCCGACGTGGGCCGTTGCGGACGCGATACGCGACGGCCGGCTCCTGCATTTGCTGCCGGACTGGGCCGTGCAGCCGTCACGCACGGCGCCGGCGATCTGGGCCGTCTATGCGCCGAAGAAGACCGTGTCGTCGAAAGTGCGTGCGTTCATCGATTTCTATGCGGCTGTCTTTGCCGACGAGCGGGACTGGCTGGACTGACAGTTGGCGGTTCGCTGCGTCGTCTGACCAACCGAAAAAAGGGGCCGGGTATGGCCGGTCTGCGGCTGCCCCATTTGTATGACGAAATCCACTATAGTGCATTGCACGACGCGAAAGACCTGCTTCGCACGTCGTTCACCCCGTGTCGTCAACCTACCGACAAGGATTCGTCATGACCTTCGGCATCAGCAAGGATCCGCGCCTCGACATGCATCTGAACAACGGCATGTTCAATGGACGTCCGATCTACATCCATTACACGTCGCAAGCCGGACACACCGCGATCGCGATGCAGCGCTGCATCATGGGAACGCCCAATGCGGCGCGCCGGGGCGCGCGTGCGCAGCCGGGCGTCTATCTCGCCCTGGCGAAAGACGCGATGAACGGCGAGCGCGCGCATCAGACGCTGTTTCTCGGAGCGGACCGGTATCGTCTCAGCGCAACGCATTGCTTCATCTTCACGTTCAACGCCGATCCCTTCCTGTCATCGCAACCCGTCAGCCAAGGGAGCACGGTGGACGAGGTGATCTATCCCGGCAACATCCCGTTTCGCAGCATCAACGTGATCTACGACGGACGCAATCCGTTCCTGTGAGGACCGCTGCGCACGACCGCCGCGCATCGAAAGCACGTCGAACCGGATGCAGGCGCTGCATTCGGCTCGACAGCCGCCCCACCCATCATTGAACGGAGAAACGGCTTTGACCGACTTCGCGAGCCCCAACCTTCCTTCGCGCGATTTCGGCGCGACGTCGCTTTTCTACGGAAAGCTCGGCTTCGTGGAAACGTGGCGGGATGAAGGCTGGATGATTCTCAAACGCGGCGACCTGCTACTGGAATTTTTCCCACATCCCGATCTCGATCCGGCCTCGAGCTGGTTCAGCTGCTGCTTCAGGCTGGACGATGTCGATGCGTTCTTCGAGATCGTCCTTGAGGCCGGCGTGCCGGAGACGACGCGCGGTTTTCCCCGGGCACACCGCCCGCGGCAAGAGACATGGGGGGGAACGGTCGGCGCGCTGATCGATCCGGACGGCACGCTGATCCGGCTCATACAGACCGCCGCCTGCATGCCGCCGTCCGCCTTGCGCGCCGCATCCGGCGGTTGGCCCGCAGGTCGATGCCGCTCGAGCAACGACAGCGTACTGCGCTGAACAACCGCCACCGATGCCGGCTCGAAAGCCGCCGCGCGCTCAGTCCACGCCGAGCGCGCGCCGCACCGACAGCGCGATCCCGTCGGCCGCGCGCCGCACCTCGTCGAGCGACGGAAACGACGGCGCAATCCGCAAATGCCGGTCGTCCGGATCATTGCCGTACGGAAACGCTGCGCCGGCCGGCGTCAGCACGAGCCCGGCTTCGGCCGCGAGCGCGACCGTGCGCTTCGCGTGCCCCGGCGGAACGTGCAGGCTGATGAAGTAACCACCGTCCGGCCGTGTCCACGACACGTCGGGCAGATCGGCGAAGCGCGCACCGAACGCGTGATGCACCGCTTCGAACTTCGGCTGCAGCAGCGTGCGATGGCGCGCCATCAACGCGTCGAGCCCCGCGCGATCGCGCAACGCATGGACGTGGCGCAACTGGTTCAGCTTGTCCGGGCCGATCGTGCGGACCGACAGATGCCGCTGCCACCAGTCGACGTTACGTCGCGACGACGCGAGGAACGCGACGCCGGCGCCGCCGAACGTCACCTTCGACAGCGACGCGAACACCAGCGCGCGATCCGGATGCCCGGATGCCGCGCACGCGTCGACGACGTTCGGCGTCGCGTGCGGCACGTCGGTCAGGTGATGGAATCGGTACGCGTCGTCCCAGAACAGCCGGAAATCGGGGGCCGCGGTCGGCATCGACGCGAGCCGCCGCACCGTATCGGCCGAATAGATCGCGCCGCTCGGGTTGCTGTACAGCGGCACGCACCAGATGCCCTTGATCGACGGATCGTCGCGCACCTGCGCCTCGACGACGTCCATGTCGGGACCGTCGTCGCGCATCGGCACCGGGATCATCCGGATGCCGAGCGCCTCGCAGATCGCGAAGTGCCGGTCGTAGCCGGGCACCGGGCACAGGAACGCGACATCGTGCTGCGTGCGCCACGAGGGCGCATCGGGCAACCCGAACAGCATCGCGAACGCGAGCGCGTCGTGCATCAGCGCGAGACTCGCATTGTCCGCGGCGACGAC
Source organism: Burkholderia sp. MR1-5-21 (assembly GCF_053427715.1). NCBI lineage: Bacteria > Pseudomonadati > Pseudomonadota > Betaproteobacteria > Burkholderiales > Burkholderiaceae > Burkholderia > Burkholderia sp. MR1-5-21. Next base: position 25,737 of record NZ_JBSAXD010000053.1, on the reverse strand, counting down.
CTGCGCCGCGTCGACGTCGAGCAGCGCCGCGCCGAACGCGCGTGCTTCCGGCAACCCGAGCACATGCCCGTAATTGCGGCAATCGAAGCCGTCGTGCGACACATGTCCCGCGTCGCCGGCCGCCGCGAACAGCGCGCTCACCAGATCGAGCTGCTCGGGCGCGGGCTTGCCGCGCGACATGTCGAGGCGCATGCCCAGTTGCCGGAATTCGTCGTAGGTGTTCGGCATGACGTCGGTCTCCCGCCGCGCTTGCGGCCGCGTGAATGAATGCAGCCAGTATGCAAGCCGTTCGGCGATCGGACAAACGCGTTGTTTTGAATGCTTCGATCAGATTTTCTGATGCCGTCGAGCGTAACCGCCGCCTTCGCTCACCGCGTGATGCTCACAACTGCGACTCGATCGGCAACAGCCCGAGAAACCAGATTTCCATCCGGCGCGCCGCCGACACTTCGGGTTCCGTATCCAGTTCGGTCGTCGCCCCGTCCGCGGCGGTCTGAATCCACTTGAGCCGCCCGTTTCCCGCCGGATCGGTCCTCGGTTCGACGCGCCACGCGATCTGGTCGAGCCGCGATGCCAGGTCCCCCGCGACGTCGGACGCGATCGCCGGACTCTCGCAATACACGCCGATTTCCGTGTTGAGCTTCAGCGAACGCGGATCGAGGTTCATCGAACCGATGAAGATGCTCGTGCGGTCGAACACGTACGTCTTCGCGTGCAGCGACGCCCGCGACGTCCCGAAGATGACCTGCTTCGAAATGCTCAGGTCCCCGGACGGCCGCCGCTCGTACAGCCGCACGCCCGCGTCGACGAGATCGCGCCGATAGCGCCGGTAGCCGGCATGCACGGCCGCCACGTCGGTCGACGCGAGCGAGTTGGTGAGCACCGTCACGCGCACGCCGCGCGCGGTGAGCGCGCGAAGCCGCTCGACGCCGTCCTTGCCCGGCACGAAATACGGCGACACGATCAGCAGTTCGTGCTCGGGCTGCAGCGCGAGCGCGCGCAGCTTCGGCATCAGGTGCCCTTCGCTGTCGTTCGGCGCATGCGCGATCTTCGACGGATCGTCGTACAGCACGGTCGCATGCCCCCAGGACAGTTCGGTGCCCTTGCCATGAATGATCTCGTCGAGCCGCCGCCTGGCCTGCAGCACGTACGGATTGTCCTCCATGGCCCGCAGGTAGTCGCGCAACCGTTCGCGCTCCTCCTCCAGCCCGCCCGGCGCCGCGTCGTGGCCGACGAGCGTGTTGATCGGGTACGCATACGGGGAATTCCAGAACGTATCGAATTCGGCCGAGATGTCGGTCACGACGGGACCGTGCACGACGACGTCGAGATCCCCGAATTCGAGCATCGACGACGCGCCGAAATACTCGTCGCCGATGTTGCGGCCGCCGACGATCGCGGCCTGGTTGTCGGCGATCATCGCCTTGTTGTGCATGCGCCGATTGACGCGCGCGAATTCGAGCGCCGCGCCGATCTTCTTGAACGTGCGGGTGGCGACCGGATTGAAGAGCCGGATCTCGATGTTCGGATGCGCGCTGATCTCGAGCAGTTTCCGGTCATCCGCGTTCGTGCCGAGATCGTCGAGCAGCACGCGTACGCGCACGCCGCGATCTGCCGCGCGCATGACTGCGTCGGCCAGCTCATGCCCGGTCAGGTCGTCGTGCCAGATGTAGTACTGGAGATCGAGCGAACGGTCCGCACGGTCGGCCAGCAGCACGCGCGCGTCCAGCGCGTCGACCGGATCCCGCAGCACATGAAACGCGTCCTCGCCCGGGTGGGCGTCGGCCTGCGGCCGGAATGCGGTGCCGAGGCGCGTGTCGGCGGTGTCGGTGATCGCGTGCGTCGGTGCGCGGTCGGTCAGCGGCGGAAGGCTCGCGCACGCGACCAGCGCCAGCAGCGAAAGCATCGCACTCAACGAACGCAGCGTGACCATGTTTGCCGTCCCCTCTCCCGGGCAATGCGTGTTCTTTTCCATCGACCGTACGTGTCGAACGACGCACAGCATACCTGCCTGTGCACGCGCTGACGAAAATCACCGGAAGCTCATCGTGTAACCCGAGCGCGCTGTTCAAACCAGGACATCGCGTGCGGGCACGCCGCCTGTCGCTGATTTCCTCACGCGATCACGGCAAGAAGTACGCCACGTTCGCGGCCTTCAACCCGCCGCTCAACGCCCGATCGGAAGCCCGGTCGGCTCGATCCAGCCAAGCCAGTAAGCGAGAAGGAGCGCCAGGAACAGCGTGATCGACAACCCGACGCGCGCCGCGAGCGACCACGCCATGCGCTTGGTCGTCCCCCGGTCGTGATTCATGAAGTACAGCGCGGAAATCAGGCTGCCGATAATCAGAACGAATGCGACAGCAACCAGTAGGGTCTTCATGTTCAATACCTTGCGAGATCAGAATCAGCTTGAATCACTGCGGCGAGCTTTCGCCGCTCGGCCGCGACATCGTCAACACCCGTCGCCGGCCAGTCCAACGCGACGCCGTTGGAGAGCGAATCGCGAACGAGCGTCTGATAGTCCCAATCGCTGATCCGGCCATGCTCCATTGCGTTCGCGATTTCGTGTCGGAATGCAGAAGGAAAGCTCGCGTATGCATGTGATAGCGCCGCATACTGCCTTGCATCGATTTCCTTCGAGGACGGCATGGCGGCCCAGATGACGACAGCCACGATTGCGGTGAACGGGATGGCGGTGTAGCGCAGAATGAATTTGATCGGGGTCATGAAGCGGTAACTTGTGTCATTGCGAACTCAGCGCGACCGGCAAGCGGTCAGGATGCCTCGCAGCAGGTCGACCGGCGGCGGCGGACATCCGGGAATCGTTACGTCGACCGGCAAGATCGACGAGACCGGGCCACACACGGCGTAACTGTCGACGAAGATACCACCCGTGCACGCGCATTCGCCTGCGGCGACAACGAGTTTCGGGCTGGGTGTCGCGTCGTAAGCGGCGAGCATGGCGGCACGCATGTTCAGCGTCACGGGCCCGGTGACGAGCAGCAGGTCGGCGTGGCGAGGGCTCGCAACGAACTTGATGCCAAGCCCTTCGATGTTGTAGTACGGGTTGTTCAGTGCATGGATCTCCAGTTCGCATCCATTGCATGAACCCGCATCGATCTGCCGGATGCACAGCGCGCGCCCGAGCAGATCGAGAATGTCCTGGCGAATCTGCCGCTCCTCGTGACGCCAGGCCTCTTCTACCATCGGCGCCGCTTCGGTGGGAAATTCGGCTGGGAAATCGGTGTGCCAGAATTGTCGGATGAGTTGCCACATCAGAGATCATGCCCCGCGTAGTTCAGGTTGAACGACTTGTTGATCAGCGGGAAGTCGGCAACGATGTTGCCGATGATCGCATGCTCGAGCGCCGGCCAATTCTGCCACGAAGGGTCGTGGCAATGGCATCGGGCGATGACCTCGCCTGGTGCGATATCGAGCGCGACGAACACGTCCCCCCGCCAGCCCTCCACCCAGCCCACTCCTTGCGAGGGCGTCGTTGCGGGCGTCACGTCGACGGCGATGGGGCCATCCGGCAGTTCGGCCAGCAGCGCGCGGATCACGCGCAGGGATTCGTCGATTTCGGCGAAGCGCACCGCGACCCGTGCGGCGACGTCGCCACGCGCGTCGCCGGCCGCCTTGATCGCGATGTGGTCATACGGAGCGGGTCGCAAGTTCGCGCGCACATCGAACATTCGACCGCTGGCGCGGGCTGCCAGGCCGCGCACGCCGAAATGTCCGGCCACCGCGGCGGTCAATTGACCCGTGCCGAGGAATCGATCCTGCAGTCCGGATTGATCTTCATAGATTTTCCGCATGACATGGACTTCGCGTTCGATGCGTTCGCCTTGCTCCGCCAGTGCCGCCGCGTCCTCGGCGCGAACATCGACCGCCACGCCGCCGGGCACGATCCGGTCCATCAGGTATCGATGGCCGAATATGCGCGCATTCGCCCGTATACAGTCTTCCTTGAGTCGCGAGAACTGGGCGAGTCCGAACCCGAACCCGGCATCGTTTCCGAGCGCGCCAAGATCGCCGAGATGATTGGCGATGCGCTCGCGTTCCAGCATAATCGCGCGCATATGGAGCGCGCGCTTCGACAGCGCCGTGCCACAGGCCTGTTCGAGCGCCATGCAATAGGCCCACGAGAACGCGACGGTCGAGTCACCCGCAATCCTCGCGGCAACCCGATGACCGCATGACGCCGGGGTTCGCTCGAACAGCCGCTCGACGCCACGGTGGACGTAGCCGAAACGCTGTTCGAGGCGCAGCACCTTCTCGCCGACGACCGAGAAGCGGAAATGCCCGGGCTCGATGATGCCCGCGTGGATCGGCCCGACCGCGATCTCGTGCACGCCGTCGCCCGCGACCTGCACGAACGGGTAGTCGGCCTCGCTCGACTCGAACGCTTCGACGCCCGTCGCCTGCTTTTGCAGCGGGAAATAATCGTCGGGCCAGTTGCCGTGATTGAGCCACGGCCGCGTATCCTCGGCGCCCCGGGCCCGCAAGCCGGTCAGGTCGAAAATCGCCCGTTGCATGCGGGTCGCGTACGCGAAAACGGGAGCGAGATCGGGATAGTCCCCACGGCCGTCCTGACTGCACCCGGTCGCGAGGCGCACCCACAGTATGCCGTCGTCGCATTCGTACGCCGCATTCACCGAAAACGCGCGCTCGACTGCTTCGCTGCCCCACATCGCGACGAGCCGGCACTGCTCCGATTGCGCCGTCCGCGCAATCTCGAGCCACCCCGATTCATCGGCGTCAACGATTCCCGCGGAAATCTGGCCCACGCCGCGCATGATGCGGGTGGCGGCAATCTGCATCGATTCGAGTCGCATTCGTCACCCCGCCAGCATCGCCGCGGCCTGGCGATACCACATCGCCAGGTACGGCGGGACGTAGAGCCCGAGCATCAGCCCCACCCCCAGGTGCATGAATACCGGCAGCAGCGCGGGGCGATGCTCGAGCGGTTTCGCCGTCGTCGTTCCCCCGAACACCATTCGCTGCACGCGCGCGAAGATCGCCGCGAATGCGACGGCGAGACCGAGCAGCAGCAAGGGCGCCGTCCACGGCATCGTGTTCATCGCGGTCGTCAAGATCAGGAACTCGCTCGCAAACACGCCGAACGGCGGCAGGCCAAGAATCGCGATCGTGCCGACCATCATTCCCCAGCCGACCGCCGGACTGACCTGCAGCAGCCCGCGTATGCCGTCGATCGCTTGCGTGCCGGCCTTCTGTGCGGCGTGGCCGACCGCGAAGAAGATCGCCGACTTGACGACGGAATGAACGGTCATGTGCAGCAGCCCGGCAAACGTCGCGACCGGGCCGCCGAGCCCGAATGCGAACGTCATCAGCCCCATGTGCTCGATCGACGAATACGAGAACAGCCGCTTGACGTCCTTCTGCCGGAACAGCGAGAACGAGGCAACCAGCACCGACACGAGCCCGAACCCGACCAGCAACCGGCCCGGCAGGCCATTGCCGAGTGCGCCGTCGGCGAGCACCTTGCAGCGCAGCACCGCATACAACGCGACGTTCAGCAGCAGCCCGGACAGCACCGCCGATATCGGCGTCGGGCCTTCGGCGTGCGCATCCGGCAGCCAGCTGTGCATTGGCACGAGTCCGACCTTCGTGCCATAGCCGACGAGCAGGAACACGAAGGCGATCGATACGATGGTCGGATCGAGGTGCGTCCTGACCGCGGCAAGGCTCGTCCACAGCAGCGCATCGCCGTCGGTCAGCTGGCGGCTCGCGGCGAGATACAGCAGGATCGTGCCGAACAAGGCCTGCGCGATGCCGACGCCGCACAGGATGAAGTACTTCCAGGCGGCCTCGAGGCTCGCGGCTGTCCGATAGACGCTGACGAGCAGCACGGTCGCGAGCGTGGCGGCCTCCATTGCGACCCACAGCACGCCGAGGTTGTCGGTCAGCAGCGCCAGGAGCATCGCGAACATGAAGAGCTGGTACATGCTGTGATAGAGCCGCATTCGCGTGGCCGTCATCCGGCCGCGGGCCTCCTCGACCTGCATGTACGGTTGCGAAAACAGCGACGTCGTCCAGCCGATGAATGCGGTCAGCGAGACCAGGTAGACGTTCAGGGGATCGACGAAAAACGCCCTTCCGAACGCGAACGACGGCCCGTGTTCGACGGTGCGGGCAGCGAGTACGAGCGTCGCCGCGAACGTCATGAAGCTGAAACCGGCATTCAGGTTGCGCGCGACATGGCTGGGCCGCACGAGCGCAAGACATGCGGCGGCCACGAGCGGAATGCCGAGCACGGCGAGCACGACGTGGGCGTCATTCATCTTTGAGTTTCTCGAGGTGATGGATGTCGAGGCTGTCGAACTGCTCGCGGATCTGGAACATGAACACACCCAGAATCAGGATCCCCACCAGCACGTCGAGCCCGATGCCGAGCTCGACGATCATCGGCATGCCGTTGGTCGCGGCCGTTGCAGCGAAGAACAGCCCGTTCTCCATCGACAGGAAGCCGATCACCTGCGGAATCGCCTTCGCGCGGGTGATCATCGCCATGAACGACAGCAGCACGCATGCGAGCGCGATCCCGAGCGCGCCGCGCGCGACCGACGTCGCGAGCTGGCTGATCGGCGCCGCCACGTTGAAGGCGATGATCACGAGCACGATGCCGATCAGCAGTGTCGTCGGCACGTTGATGAGCGACTCGACGTCGGCCTGGACGTCGAGCCTGCGCACGAGCCGATACAGGATCCATGGAATCAGGCCGACCTTCAGCACGAGCGTCATCGCGGCGGACACGTACAGGTGCGCATCACCCGTCACGAAACCGAGGATCAGGTTCGCAGACACGAGCGCGACGCCCTGCAGCGTATAGAGGTGGATCAGCGACAGGATCCGGCGCTGGCTCAGCATCGCGAACGACAGCATCAGCAGCACCGCCGCGAGGAAATTGATCAGTTGCGTCGCGTAGCCGTGCATTCACGCCCCCAGCAGCAGATGGACGAGCATGCCGATCACCGCAAGCAGGAACGCGGTCGCCAGGAACTCCGGGGCGCGGAAAATCCGCATCTTCGCGTTGGCGGTTTCGACCACGGCGAGCGCGGCGCCGCCCGCCATCAGCTTGACGAACAGCGCCGGCACCGCGAGCAGCAGCGCGAGCGGACTGCCCGCCTCGGCGATTCCCCACGGCATGAAGAGCGCAAGGCCGATGCACGAGTAGGCAAACAGCTTGAGGCTGGCCGCCCATTCCATCAGCGCGAGGTGCCGCCCCGAATATTCGAGGATCAGCGCCTCGTGGATCATCGTCAGTTCGAGGTGGGTGGCCGGGTTGTCGACGGGCAGCCGCCCGTTTTCGGCGAGCGATACGAGCGTGAATGCAATGCCCGCGAAAGCGAGGCTCGGATAGATCGTGAGCTCGCCGCGGCCGAGCGTCGCGACGATGCTCGTCAGCAGTGTCGACTGCGTGATCAGCGAGGCCGACAGCAGCACCATCAGCAATGCCGGCTCCGCGAGGAAACCGATCAGCATCTCGCGGCGTGCGCCGAGCGTGCCGAACGCCGTGCCGACGTCCATCGCGGCGAGCGACAGCGCGACGCGCGCGAGCGCGAACAGGCCGACGAGCGCGATTGCATCCGCGGCGGGCGACATGGGCAACTCGGTCGACAGCGTCGGCACGATCGCACAGGCAAGCGTCATTGCCGCCCACACGACATAGGGCGCGCCGCGAAACACCGGACTCGCGCCGTATGCGACGACCGACTCCTTGTTGAACAGCTTGTGGAGCATCCGGTACGGCTGCCAGATGCTGGGTGCACGCCGGTTCTGCAGCCACGCGCGGCACTGGTTGACCCAGCCGGTGAGCAGCGGCGCGGCGGCCAGCGCCACGACGATCTCGAGGGTTTGCGACAACACGCCGGATACGGTTACCATCGTCTCACCAGCATCAGGAGCAGGATCAGCACGGCGAAGCTGTAGGTCAGGTATACGGCAATCTTGCCCGTCTGCAGGCGGCCGGCCCATTCCGCCATGCGTTGCGTCAGCGCCGCGACGCGGTCGTAAAGCGCGGACCACGTGCGGTCGGTGACCGAGACCCGATACACCGGCTGCACATCGAACGGCGATGGCAATCGCCGCTCGATGTGCAGGAGCGGCGCGAAAATCTCCCGGATCGGCTGCCCGAACCCTTCGGCCGTGTCCTGCATGCGCGCGGTCGTGAACGGGAATCCGCAGCTCCAAGGCGCGGCCCGACGCAGCCGGCCGTGGTAGAAGCGCCGCACCAGCACCCACGCGAATCCGCAGCAGGCGACGAAAAACAGCATGAACACGGCGGGCATGTAACTCGCCCGCGCGGTCGACACGGGCACGAACAGCAGCCAGCCGTGGTTGTCCGCGCCGATACCCGCGCCGACAAGCGCGTGCGTGACCCGATCGAGCACCTTGACGAACTGCGCGGGCATCAACCCCAGCAGCACACCGGCCGCCGCGAACCAGCAGAACGCGAGCCGTTCCCATGTGTTCGCATCGCGTGCGCGCGCGAGTTTCGTTTCCCTCGGTTGTCCGAGGAACACGATGCCGAAGAACTTGACCATCGTGTAGCCGGCGAGCGCGGCCGACATCGCGATCAGCGCGGCCGCGATCGGCACGGTCATCGCGAGCACCGAATTCGGCAAGCCCGGCGTGAACAGGAAACCCTGCAGCAGGAGCCACTCGGCGACGAAACCGCTCAGAGGCGGCAAGCCTGCGCTGGCGCCGACGCCGGCGAGCACGGCCCACGCGGTCCACGGCATGAAGCGGATCAGGCCGCCGAGCTTGCCAAGGTTGCGCTCGCCTGTCGCGTGCAGCACGGCGCCCGTGCCGAGGAACAGCAGACTCTTGAACGCCGCATGCGCGACGATCTGGTAAAGCATCGCAGTCAGCGCGAGCGCAGACAGGCTCGTCATCCCGTATGCGCGGAACAGCACCGCGACGCCGAGCGCGACGATCATCAGGCCGATGTTGTCGATCGACGAATACGCGAGCAGGCGCTTCATGTCGACCTGGATCGTGCTGAACACGACGCCGAGCAGCGCGGTGCCGAGGCCGAGCACGAGCAGCAGCACGCCCCACCATGCGATCTGCACGTGCAGCAGGTCGAACACGGTGCGCAGCAGGCCGTACAGGCCGACTTTCAGCACGAACCCGCTGAGCAGCGCCGATACGGGCGACGGCGCCGCCGGATGGGCGTCAGGTAACCACACGTGCAGCGGGAACACGCCGGCCTTCGCGCCGAATCCGACCAACGCGAACAGGAAAGCGAGCGACGCCCGGAATGCGTCGGGCGACTGCGCGCGCATGTTGGCGAACGTATAGTCGCCGGTGCGCGCCTGCAGAATGCCGAAGCAAAGCAGCAGCGCAAGTGCACCGACGTGCGAGATCAGGAAATACATGTAGCCTGCGCGGCGGATCTCCCCGATCCGGTGGTTGGTCATCACGAGGAATGTCGCGGACAGCGTCAGCGTTTCCCAGGCGACCATGAACACGTAGGCATCGTCCGCGATGAGCACGAGTGCGATGCTCGCGATGCAAACGTGGTATTCGAAACAGATGAGGCCCGGCGCCGCCCCCTCGCCCTTGCGGAAATAGCCGGCGGAAAAGGCGCCGATCCCTGAGCTGACGACGCCCAGCACGAACAGGAAATAGCCGGACAGCCCATCGACGCGCAGATGGAACGGCAACCCGGGCAGCCCGATCGGCAACACCGCGGTGGACGGATCGGCGAAGACGCCCACGAGTCCCGCCGCGCCCAACAGCAGCCCGCCCAGCGCACCGAGCGGAAACAGCCCGTGCGCAACGAACCGCGTGCGATGCAAAACCCCGAGACCCAGCGCGCCGATCGCGAGCCACGCGGCTGCGACCAGCAGGACGAAATGGACGACCGGCACGGGTGCCATCCGGAATGTCTCCAGTACGCTCGAATTGGACGAGGAGCATGGAACGAGCCCGGAATCCCGGGCTCGTTCCGTCCGCATTATGACATCGAAAGGCCAATCCGGATAACAGGACATGATAATCACGTTATCATGTGAGCAACATGTTCGACGAAATTGGGTACCCCTCCGTGCAGATCGCCGGCTGGCGCTGCCCGAAGGCCTCATCCGCCGCGTCCTTGCCGCTGTTCCGAGCGATTGAGTGAAGATCCTATGCCTGCGCAGTACTTTCGAAACCTGACGGGAAAACACCGCACCGCGACCGCGAACCGTCAACTCGGGTTTTCGCTCGCCTTCGTCGCCGGCGCAACCAACGCCGGCGGGTTCCTTGCGGTCAAGCAATACACGTCGCATATGAGCGGCATCGTGTCCGCAATCGCGGATCAGGCAGCGCTCGGGGACATCCGTCTCGCGTTCGCCGGCATCGGTTCGCTGGCGTCGTTTCTCGCAGGAGCGGGGTGCTCGGCGGTGCTCGTCAACTGGGGGCGGCGGCGCAGCCTGCAAAGCCAGTATGTGCTGCCGTTGCTGGTCGAGGCTGCGCTGCTCCTGCTGTTCGGCCTGCTCGGCAGCCACCTCGCGCTATGGGAAGCGTTTTTCGTTCCCGTGACCGTCATCCTGCTGTGCTTTATCATGGGCCTGCAGAACGCGATGATCACGAAGCTGTCGGGCGCGGAGATCCGCACGACGCACATGACCGGCATCGTGACCGACTTCGGCATCGAACTGGGCAAGCTGTTTTACTGGAACAGATCGGCAGTCGCCGCGGACGCGCACGCAGTCATCGCAAACCGCGCGAAGCTGAGGATCCATGGCACGATGCTCGCGTCGTTCTTCGTCGGCGGCCTGACCGGCGCAATCGGCTTCAAGCATGTCGGCTACGTGTCGACCGTGCCGCTCGCCGGCGCACTTGTCGCACTCGCGATCGTGCCCGTAGCGGATGACGTGCTGACCTGCCTCTATCGGCTCGATCTCGGGCGTAGACCTGGCGCGAGGCGGGACGAGCTCTGACCCGAAATGCCGGTGATTTCAGGCGGATCAGGCATTGGCGCGCGTGATGCCGAAAGCGAATGCATTATAATTCGATTAACATATTTGCCGACTCGCGCTCGCAATGGAAACGAAAACCGCACGCCTGACCGTCCTGATCGACCCCGCCAAGAAGGAAGCATTCGAAATGCTCTGCTCGGCGCAAGATCTGACGCCGTCGCAAGTCGTACGGCAACTGATCCGCGAGTATCTCGACCGTCACGGCGTGACTTACAAGACGAAGAGCCCGCTCGGCAAGCGGGTGAAGTAAAGCGCCGGTCGAACCCGCACGCCGGTCAAGCGCCGATTTCCCAGTGTGCGTGCCCTTGCGCGTGCCACTTCAACCGCTTCGGATCGAGGCACGCCCCTTCTTTCAGGCGCCTGGCGGTAGAGGACAGCTCGAGCTCGCCGGCAAAGGCATATGAGCGGGCGCGGTCGAGCAGAACTCGCGTCGACGGCAATCGACGGTCACTTTTCCACGCAAACGCGACAAAATTGCTGTCGTCGCCGCACCGCACGATCGCAAAGGATGAGCCGAACACCGATTGCAGCCGCTCGACATGCATCGGCAGCGCCGGATCGTCGTCCGTGAAGTTGATCACAAGGACCCCCGCGTCGGACAAACGTTCGCGACAGGCGGCGAAGAATGCGATGTCCGCACACCGGCCCGGCATGCCATCCGCGACGAACGCATCGAGCAGGATCACGTCCGTGCGGACGCCCGCCTTCGTCACGTAGTCCGCACCATCGGCGCAAATCACCATGAACCGCGCGTCGTCAGCCGGAATCCTGAACACGTCACGCAGCGCGATCACTTCGGGACTGATCTCGACGGCGTCGATCGCAACTTCGGGCAGATGCCGATAGCAGTACTTCGCCAGCGATCCCCCGCCGAGCCCGATCATGCAGATGCGCCCGGGAGCCGGCTGCAGCAGCAGAAATCCCATCATCACGCGCGTATAGCCCAGCGCGAGTTTCTCCGGATTCCTGACGGACATGAAGCTCTGAGTGGCGAAGTGATCGAAGTGCAGCGACACGGCGTGCCGCGTCTCCAGCACGACGGGCTGCCCATCACGCATGGGTGTCGCCAGGAATTTGACGAACGCGTCGTAGGAGGTTCGATCCTCATCCATTCTCGGTGTGCCCCGGGTATCCAGCAGTCGATTGAATCATCCGCGACGAGCCGCGCGGGACAGCGGCGGCGCCCATTGCGAGCAGCCGGTCAGACCTTCTTCAGGAAGCACGCCTTGAGCATGAAGCTGCCGGCGTCCGTCTTGCAGTCGATCTCGTGATCGCCGCCGACGATCCGGATGCTTTTCACCTTGGTGCCCATCTTCAACGTGATCGACGAGCCCTTGACGCGCAAGTCCTTGATCAGCACGACCGAATCCCCATCCGACAGCACGTTGCCGTTCGCATCCTTGACGACGTCGCCAGCAGGTTCGTCGCCCGCGTCGGCGCCAGCACTCGCCGACCATTCGTGTCCGCAGTCCGCGCACACGTAAAGCGTGCCGTCCTGGTACGTGTTTTCCATCGCGCATTGCGGGCATGAGGGGACGGCGTTCATTGCGGCTTCCATCAGGGCAGTTTCGATCAGTCAGTGAAAAAAGGGCGAGCAACCTGCCTCGCCGAAGCTGGCCGCCGTGCCCGCCAACTTGTCGGCGGGCACATGGCGACACGCAGACATTATAATGCAATACACATAATCTGACCGCTCGATTATAATCTGCCGTGCGCCGCCTTTCAGCGGACTTGCGGGTGGTTTCGCTGAGGATGTCGACATGTTCGAGCTGGATGATGTGCTGCTGTTGCCAGATCGGCGCCCCGTAACGTTGCGGGAAGCGGCGGGAAGCCGGGGGCTTGTCGTCGTGGGTGTCGGGCGTGGCGGCGAACGCGGCTTCCAGATGGTTCACCACTTCCATGACGCGGCAGAACAGCTCGCAGCGGCAGGGATCCATCTGGCCTTCGTCTATCCGAGGGAGTCGGCCCGGCATGTGATGGACCCGATCTCGGTCGCCAGTGCGCGGTTCAGGCGCCATCCGTGCCTGCTGCTGGACGCCGACGACCGTTGTTTCAGACAGGGCGTGCCGCCTCGATCGCTGTGCGCGGTGTTCCTGAATGGCGAAATGAAACGGCTCGCCGCCATCGACATCGATTTGCAGAGCACGACGTGGGAGATCGGGTTGCGGGCGTTTCTGACGTGCTGCCAGATCGACACGGCGCACTGCCCCCAACGACCTATCTAGAGGCTTTCGCAAAGAACGTGGCAACCGTCGTGTACTTTCAAATCGGTTCAAGCTGGAACCGGAATCGCGCGTGCGCTGCCCAGGATGCGCTTGCCGACACGGCACGTCGCTTCGAAAGCGACATCCTGCTGATCGCAAACGGGCGCCGCGGCAATGCGAAGGATGGCATGGCGATCGCATCGTTGCAGTTGCGTGGCGGCACGTCGGCTCAAGTGCTGGCCGCCGGCCCGGATGAAGAGGCTGCGCTTCGCGCGCTTTTGCCGTTGTTGCAGGAAGGCTGACCCGCATGCCGCCCGTCGACCTGCCATTCCTGGGCACTCGCGCCTTGTATCCTGACGCTGCCGCGGACATACCGGTCATCGTGGAATCCGAGCACCTCGTGTCGCTGTGCTTTGACGGCCGCGGCATGCAAAGCACGATGCTGCGCGCAGTCCCCGATGCGCTTGCAATGGGATACACGCGCACGATGATGGGATTCCTGCTGCTGCAACCCGCTCCCAAGCGCATCTGCATGATTGGGCTCGGCGGCGGCTCGCTGACGAAGTATTGCTATCGGCAGCTGCCGGAGGCACGCGTCACCGCAATCGAAGTCAATTCGGAAGTCATCGCGCTGCGCGACCGATTCTGCATCCCGCCCGACGACGAGCGTCTGTCGGTCGTTTGTGCGGACGCCGCGCAGTACATGTCGACGACCTCGCAAACTTTCGACACGCTGTTGCTGGACGGCTTCAATGCGGGCGGCGCTCCCGCCGAACTCGTCAGCACGGCCTTCTACCAGGCCTGCCACGCGCAACTGAACGACGATGGCGTGCTGGTTACCAACCTGTTGAGAGACGACCCGCGTCTTGGCGACTGTCTGGCAAGGCTTCGCGAGACGTTCGGTCCATCGGTCGCACTTGCCCCGGCCGAAAGCAGTGCGGCAAATCTGATTGCTTTCGCGTGGAAGAACGATGCGCCGTTACCGTCGCTCGAGGCACTGATGGAGCGCGCAGGTCAACACACCGGACCGTACCGCGTCGATCTCGTCGAAGCAGCCGTACGCCTCGAGGTCGGCGCCAGCTACGACTGGACGCGCTTGGGCGCGTGCGTGGCCACCTGATCCCGCAATACCCGGCGCCCACGGCCATTATCAATTTCTGGAGATCCGATGAACGACAACGATACGTCAAACGCCCAAACCATTTCGGCATCCGCAATCTGGGCACTGGAACGTCTTGCCGAGGTCCGCTATGGGCGAGAGGTGCCCGCACTGGGCTGGTCGGTCACGCGGGAGCTCATCAGCGCGGGATTTGTCGACTATCCGATGAACCGCCGCCCAAGCATTTCAATTACCACGGCCGGCCGGACATTCCTGAAGAATCGGAAATAGACCCCGCTGACCGCGCCTGACATCAGGCGAGCCGATTGGTCAGCCACTCAAGACTGGCTATCCGTTGCCGGCCCCTCCGGCCGACCATGGCTCGCGCACCATCGGCTCACGCGGCAGTCAAGCCGGCACGCCGGACTGGTGCGCGACGAGACGCGCATACGCGCCCTGCCGCGCCAGCAGTTCGGCATGCGGCCCCGCCTCGATCACCTTGCCGTGCTCGAAGACGAGGATCGCGTCCGCGTCCCGGATCGTCGAGAGCCGGTGCGCGATGACGATCGACGTGCGCCGGCCCATCAGGTCGGTCAGCGCATCGCGGATCTGCTGCTCGCTGATCGTGTCGAGATGGGACGTCGCCTCGTCGAGAATCAGGATCGGCGCGTTCTTCAGGAATGCGCGCGCAATCGCGATCCGCTGGCGCTGGCCGCCCGACAGCTGCACGCCGCGCTCGCCGACGCGCGTCGCGAGCCCGTCCGGCAGCCGCGCGACGAACTCCGCGAGCGCGGCGCGCTCGATCGCGCGCCGGACGTCCGCCTCCGACGCGTCGGGCGCGGCAAGGCGGATGTTCGCTTCCAGCGTGTCGTTGAACAGGTAGGTATCCTGCGCAACCAGCGCGATGTGCTGCCGCAGGTCGTCGAGCCGCAGGTTCCGCAGATCGACGCCGCCGAGCGTGATGCGCCCGTGCTGCGGATCCCGGAAGCGCAGCAGCAGGCTCGCGACGGTCGACTTGCCGGCCCCCGATGCGCCCACCAGCGCGATCGTGCTGCCGGCCGGAACGTCGAAGCTCACGCGGTCGATCGCAGGCACGCTGCGGCCGGGGTAGGTGAAGCTCGCATTCTCGAAGCGCACCGCAGGATTCGCGGGCACCGCGCCCGCACCGTCGGTGACCGGCACGGGCTCCTTTTCCACGGCGCGCAGCCGCCGCGTCGAGCCGATCGTGTCGGCCAGCTCGCGCGCGACCTGGCCGATTTCCGCGACCGGCATGAAGGCCGCGACCGCGACGAGCACCAGCAACGGCAGCGATTCGTGCGCGAACCAGCCATGCGCGCACAGCAGCGCACCGAGCGACGCGACCGCAAGGCCGCCCAGCCCGCTCGCCGTTTCGAGCGCGGCGCCCTGCCGCGACAGATCGTCGAGCAGTTTCGCACGCTGCCTCTGGCACGCTTCGACGTCGTCGACGAACGCCGCCCGCCGGCGCGCCAGCGCCTGCAGCGCGGTCAGCTCCGCGAGCCCCTGGATGGTTTCCGTCAGGTGCGCGCCGAGCCGGCCGAGCGCGTCGCGCGCATCGCTGCCGAGCTGGTCGATCCCGAGACGCGCGAGAACGGGGGCGAGCCCGGCCCACATCAGGAACGGCAGCAGCACGAGCGCGAGCGGCCACGCGACCCATGCCAGCAACGCAAGCACGCCGGCCGGCACGAGCAGCGCGACAAACGCCGGCGCGAGCGTATGCGCGTAGAAATACTCGACGGTTTCGACGTCCTGCGTCGCGAGCGCGACCAGATCGCCGGAGCGCCTGCGCTGCAGGCCCGCGGGCGCGAGACGTTCGAGCGTGTCGAACAGCGCGATGCGCATTTCCGCAAGCAGCCGGTACGCGACATCGTGCGCGAGCCACGATTCGAGCCAATGCAGCACCGCGGCGAGCGGCGCCGCGCACAGCAGCGCCGCCAGCAGCGCGGCGAACGGGCGGCCGGCCGACACGGCGCCGACGACCAGCGCACTGAGCACGCCGACGCCGATGAAGCCGAGCACCCTGCCGATCCCGAACAGCACGGTCAGCGCGATCTTGCCCTTCCACGGACGCACGAAGCGCAGCAGCGTCTGCAGCGTTTCCGCCCAGCCGATCGCATCGGCGTCGTCACTCAACGGCCGGACCGTCGGGCCGGACGGCGCCCGCGCCGCCGGGCCGGCGGCCGGCGCGGCGACGGCGGAGTCGGCGGCCGCGTCGAGCTGCGGCCCCATCAGGCGGCGATACGGCCCGTCGCGCGCGATCAGCTCGACATGCGTTCCCTCGTCGACCACGCGCCCCTGGTCGAGCACCAGGATGCGATCGGCGCCGATCACGCTCGACAGCCGGTGCGCAAGGATCAATGTCGTGCGGCCCCGCGTCAGCCGATCGAGCGCCTGCTGGATCACCGCTTCGTTTTCCGCGTCGACAGACGACAGCGCCTCGTCGAGCACGAGAATCGGCGCATCGCGCAGCAGCGCGCGGGCGATTGCGATGCGCTGCCGCTGGCCGCCGGACAACATGAGCCCGCGCTCGCCGATGCAGGTCGCATAGCCATCGGGCAACGCTGCGATGAAGGCGTGCGCATTGGCGGCGCAGGCTGCGGCGATCATGTCCGCGTCGCTCGCATCGGGCCGGCCGAGCCGCAGGTTGTCGGCGATGCTGCCGTCGAACAGCGTCGCATCCTGCGCGACAACCGCGATCATCCCGCGCACCTGATCGGGATCCAGCGCGCGGACGTCGTGGCCGCCGATGCGGATCGTGCCGTCCTGCACGTCGTGCTGCCGCAGCAGCAGGCGGACGATCGTCGACTTGCCCGCGCCGCTCGGCCCGACGACCGCGACCGTCTCGCCCTCGCGGATCGTGAAGCTCAGCGCCGCGTGGGCATCCGCGCGCCGTCCCGGGTACGCGAAACGCACGCCGTCGAACGCAATGTCCGCACCCAGCGTGCTCACGCGTGGCGCCGCGCCGGCCGGGGCGTCGCTGCGCGCATCGAGCAGCGCGTGGATCGCGTTCGCCGCCGATTGGCCCATCATCCCCTGGTGGAGCGCCGCGCGCAGGTCGCGCAGCGGCCGAAAGATCTCGGTGCCCGCCATCAGGATGATCAGCAGCGCCTCGAGGCTCATGCCGCCATGACGCACCCGCCATGCGCCGACCGCGATCGCGGCGGCCGCGCCTAGCCCGGTGCCGAGGTCGGTGAACAGCCGCGTCAGCAGCCCGAGCGCGAGCACCCAGAACGTGCTGTCGGACAGCGCGCGGGCCTGGCGCGCGAGCTTCCCGCCGAACGCCGCGCCCTGCCCGAACGCCTTCAGCGTCGGCAGCCCCTGCACGGCGTCGAGGAACGCCTCGCCGAACGCCTTGAACGCGGCCGAGCGCGCGAGCGCCGCACGCCGATCGGCGCGGTGGATCAGTTGCGGCAGCGCGAGCGTCACGAGCGCCGCGCCCAGCAGCACGGCGGCGGTCGGCACGTCCCACCACGCGAGCACCGCGAAGATCATCACGGGCGCGCAGGCTGCGATCACGAGCTGAGGCAGGTACACGCCGAAGAAAGTCCGCAGTTGCTCGACGCCGTCGACGACGGCCAGCATCACGCCGCCCGTACGTTCGCCGCTGAACCATGCGGGACCGAGCGCCGCGATCCGGTCGAACAGCCGCGCGCGCAGTTCGGCCTGCACGCGTCCCGCCGCCTGCTGCGCAAGCACGGTGCGGCGGTGCTCGAGCCACGCGCGCAGCACCACGCACACGGCGGTCGCCGCGGCCGCCGCCGCGATCTGCCGCGCGGGCGCGCCGTCGAACCCGAGCACCAGCACCCGGCCGAGAAACACGAAGCGCAGGATGCCGACGCCCATCGCGAGCAAGCCGAGCGCGACCGCGCCGCCGAGCTGCCAGCGCTGGCCCGCCATCATCGTCCATAGCCGCCTGTCGAAATACATGAAGTGCCCTCCGATTCGCTTGTTCTGGTTGGTGTCGATAGCGGATCAGAGGCTACGCGCGCCGGTGCCGCGTCGCAAAAGATGATTTTTCAACGGGTGTTGAGTCTCCTACAATACCCCGCATGTCCCACCTCCCTCCCCTGAGCGCATTGCGCGCTTTCGAAGCGGCCGTCCGGCTGGGCGGGTTCGCGCGCGCGGCGGCCGAGCTGAACGTGTCGACGAGCGCGGTCAGCCACCAGATTCGCGCGCTCGAGGAAGTGCTGGGCGCGCGCCTGCTCGAACGCAGCACCGGTCTCGGCGGAATAAGCGTCACGCCGGCCGGCGCACGTCTGCTGCCGGCCGTCAGCAGCGCGCTGTCGCTGCTCGGGGACGCGTGCGCGGACATCCGGGGCACCGCGAAACGACTCACGGTGTCCGCGAACGCGCCGTTTTCGTCGATGTGGCTCGCCCGCCGCCTGGCCGAATTTTCGGCGCTGCATCCGACCACGCCGTTGAATGCCGTGGTGCTCGACGACGAACCCGACTTCGCGCGCGATGGCATCGATCTGGCGATCGTGCACGTGCCGCAGCAGAAGCTGAAACCCGACGACGACGTGCTGCTGAAGGAAACCGTGTTCCCGGTATGCAGCCCCGAGTTGCATCCGTTCGCATCCGGCGCCGTGTGCCGCAGCCGGCTGCTGCAGGAGATGCACGAAAACAGCCCGGAGATCGACTGGCGCAACTGGGCGTCCGAATTCGGGCTGCCGGACGACTTCGAGACCAAGATCATCCGTTACAGCAGCTTCAGCCAGGTGATCGGCGCGGCAGTCGGGGGCGCGGGGATTGCGCTCGGCCGCACGCCGCTGATCGAGCCCGAACTGCGCAGCGGGCGGCTCGTTCCGCTCATTCCGGGCTTGTCGCGCGCTGCGTCGTGGCGTTTCGTGATGCGCAGCAATCCGTCCCGGCGGCATCGGCTGCTGGATCCGCTGATGGCGTTTTTGCGCGACGAAGCATCGAAGACGATGTCTGCGGACCCGCTCGATGCGCTCGACGCGCGCGATCCGGCAACGCGTCACGCCGTGCGGCGCGCAAGCCGCGAAATCGGTGACGCGGCATGAACGCACCGCTGCGTGCGGCAAGTTGGCCGGCGGGCATTCACGCCTGGCCCCGGAGACCGTCATGACCGAACTCCAGCTTGAATCCGTATTGACCTGCCCGCACTGCGGGTTCAGCCGGCAGGAAACCATGCCGGTCGATACGTGCCAGTTCTTCTACGAATGCCACGGATGCAAGGCGCTGCTGAGGCCCAGGCCGGGTGATTGCTGTGTGTTCTGTTCGTACGGCTCGGTCCGTTGTCCGTCGAAACAGCAATCCGGAAACGGGACGCCTGGTTGCGACGCCTGCGCTTGAATCGCAGCTGACTTCCACGGATCGCCCGCTAACGATTACCGGCCATGCTCGCCACATGCTTGAGCAACGGCAAGAGCGAGGCAGGAATCGCGTGGAAGGTATCCTGACAGGCGCGTCGGCCGTCGCACACGCGTCCGAAACCCCTTCCGTCCGACGGTCGTGAGTCGCGCGTATCCCAATCGCGCACCGCAGATGTCGCTCTGTCGCTCGACAAACCCGATTTTCCCGAGAGGCTGCAGTGATCGTGTCACTGCGGCTACCGTTACGCCAAAGCGTTCGGCCAGATCCGCGCGCCGCAATGGAAGCACCACGAAATACTGTGCGATCAAACGGTTTGTCGGGCCGAAGACCGTACAATTTCGCATAAACTGTTCGATCGAACGGTTTTTTCATGGAATTGCCGGTTCAGCCAAAAAAACTCGCCGATCGCACAGTTTCCTCTTGATTTTCCCGCCGCAGATGTAATACTGTTTGATCGTACAGTTTCTCTTCCTGCCGCTGCGGCGGGCAAAACGGCAGCGCCATGACCGTCCGGCCTGCCGCCGACGCCCCCGCGGCCGGAGTGTCTCGACATGCGTTACCCGATAGAGCAAGCGTCTGACATCGGCGGCGTGATCCGCGCCGCCCGCAAGATCCAGAACCTGCGCCAGGACGATGCGGCCGGCAGCGTCGGCGTCAGCGAATCGTTCATGGTCAAGGCCGAGCGCGGCGCGGACACCGTCCAGTGGGGCAAGCTGTTCCAGATCCTGCAGGGGCTCGGCGTACGCGTCGTGTTCGACATCCCCGACGCGAGCGACGAACTGCTCGCGCGCCAGTCGGCCAGGGCGAACCACCGCGCGAGCGTCCGGGAACGGCGGGCCGCCGAACGGTTGCTGCTGCGCGTCGAAGCGGCTCGAGCGCTGCACGCCGGTGCAGACCGCGCGCTCGCCGCGCCGCTCGCCGACGAGCGCGTGCTGAAGGCTGCCCGGCTGCTGGTCGCCGATGCCGACACCGCCGGATCCGCCGCACACGCCGATGACTCAGCCGACGAACGTCCGCCGCATCGGCCGGACGAGCCCGCCGCGGCCCGCGCGCTGACTATCGCGCGCCGCATCCTGGGCGACGCGGAAGCGGCGCGCGCGCCGAACCGCGAACGCACGGAGACGCCGCATGACTGAGCGCTCCCTTGTCGCGTCCATCGACGGGCAGCGCATCGGCACGCTGCATGAAGACCGGAACCTGTGGGCGTTCGAATACGCGCCGTCGTGGCTCGACGCGCCCTTGCGCTTCGCGCTGAGCCCTCATCTGCCGCTTCAGGCGGACATCCAGCGCGACGGGGCGACCACGCGTCCGGTCCAGTGGTATTTCGACAACCTGCTGCCCGAGGAAACGGTCCGCGCGCTGCTCGCGAACGACGCCGGGCTGCCCGACATCAGCGACGCATTCGCCCTGCTCGCGCATTACGGCCGCGAATCGGCGGGCTCGGTCACGCTGCGCGCGCCGGACGATCGTGCAGACGACGACACGCGGCTGCGGCCGCTCGACGACGCCGAGCTCGACGCACGCATCCGTGCGCTGCCGACGGTCCCGCTCACGCACGACGCACCGAAGAAGATGTCGCTCGCGGGCGCGCAGCACAAGCTGCCGGTCGTGCTGCGCGACGGGCGGCTGTACGAGCCGAGCGGCCAGGCGATCTCGACGCACATCCTGAAGCCGAATCATCCGCACGCGCACGACTATCCGCATTCCGTCGTCAACGAGTGGTTCGTGATGACGCTCGCGCGCCGCGTCGGTCTCGATGTGCCGGACGTCGAGCGCCGCTACGTGCCGGCGCCCGTCTACGTGATCCGCCGTTTCGATCGCGAGATCACGGCAGACCGCGTCGAGCGGCGGCATGCGATCGACGGCTGCCAGGTGCTCAACCTCGCCGCGACGATGAAATACACGGGCTGGTCGCTCGACGCGCTCGCGGCGCTCGCGAACGCGTGCCGTGCGCCCGCGCCGGCGCGGCTGCGGATCTTCCGCTGGCTCGTGTTCTGCATCGTGGTCGGCAACGGCGATTCGCACCTGAAGAACCTGAGCTTCGTCGTCGGCGACAGCGGGATGACGCTGGCGCCGCATTACGACCTGCTGTGCGACGGCGTATACGAAACCGCGACCTACAGCGCGAAGAGCCGCTGGCCGGATCTCACGGAATTCACGCGGCCGGTCGCCGGCGTGCAGCGTTACGCAGCCTTCACACGCGACGTGCTCGCGGCAGCCGGCGTGGCGCTCGGGCTTGCGCGCGCCACCGCGCTGCGCCATGTCGACGCGCTGCTCCAGCGCATTCCGGCGGAAGCGGACACGCTGCTGCGCGACGTCGCGCGCGAGAACGATGCGATGATGGCGAGCCGCCCCGAACTGACCGCGACGCTCGGCGGCGAAATGCGTCTGCTGAGGGCGATCCGCCATATCGTGATTCACGAGATGGTCGCGCATCTGAGAAGCAGCTGACGCACCCGTAAGGATTGCACCTGTAAACTCCATCAAAAACACGGCCGACCCCGGCAGAAGAGAGCTGCCAACCACCATGAACGAATCCGCCCGAACCGCCCTCGCCGATCGACTCATCGCGATGCTCGACGGCACGCCCGGTCATCCGCGCTTCGACGACACGCCACCCGACCTGTCCGGCCTCGATGCGCATGTGCTCGGCAAGGTCTGGCCGGCGCTGCGCCGCGCCGATCACCTGCAGGACTACGCCGATCTCCGCTTCAAATCCGCGCGCTGGCTGCACGAGCAGATCGACGCGCTCGACCTCGTGCCGCTGCTCGACGAGACGGCGAGCGTCGAACTGTTCCGCGACATTGCCGGCGGCGACCTGAAACGTGCGTTACAGGAACTGCCGTACCTGTCGCGGCAGCCGTCCCCCGCCGTGCAGGCCGAGCTGGAGCGCATCCTGCGCGACACGCCCGAACGCGGCTGGGGTGGCTCGATGACCTACGGGCTGTACGCGCTGGAATGGTTTGCCGGTCGCCGCGGCCAGAGCGCGCTACGCGACCAGGTTGCCGAATCCCACCAGGATTCGCCGTTCCGCGCGCGGGAATGCGGCGCCCTCGCGGAGCTGGGGCCCGCCGCGCTGCTTGCGCTGGCGGCAACGAACGACGGCTACTTCGCGCCAAAGCGCCTGTGGTTCGATCTCGACGATCCGGCCGTCACGCTCGCGGACGAAATCGCCTACGTCGAATTCGCACGCGAGACGCTGACGGAGGCCGCCCGACTTATCGCCGACATCCACGACGGACGCGCCCCCTACGCGGCCGATCGCGCGTTCACGACCGACGACGCGCAGGTCGTCGCGCGTGCCGCGCGTGTGGCCGCGTACCGCGACGAGCCGTGGTTCCGGCCGCTGATCGGGCCGCTCTTGAGCGGCGTGTGCGTCGCGCCGACCGCCGCGAAAACCGCGCCGTCGCAGTCGCTCGCGATCGCGCTCGGACATGCGGTCGAAACGATTCCGACGCCGGAGAGCGTCCGCGCGCTGCGCGGTGCGTTGGCGGTCGTCCGGCACGCGGGCGTGCAGAAGAAGCTCGCGCGCAACCTGAAGCCTGCGGAGCGGGCGCTCGGCGAACGGCCGCGCACGGCGCTGCGGATGACGCTCGACGCGAAACCGGACAAGAAGCAGCTGGCGATGCTCGCCACGTGCATGGAAGCGGGTTTCTGGCAGGCGATGACGCTCGACGTCGCCGAATGGCGGCAGCGCCTCGTCGATGCGCCGGCCGGCGCCGCGTTCTCGACCCGCATGATCTGGCAGGCTCGCGCACGGGACGGCTCGCACACGTCGTTCATGCCGGACGCGACGAAGAGCGGCGTCGTGCTGCGCGATGCGGCCGGCGCGCCGTGCGAGATCGACGCGCATGGCACCGTGCGCTTGTGGCATCCGCTGCTGGCCGGTGCCGCCGAGCGGCTCGCGTGGCAGCGCGTCGTCGTCGAGCGGAGAATCCGGCAGCCTGTCCGGCAGGCGCTCCGCGAGTTCTACGTGCCGGCGCCTGCGGACCAGCCGGCCAGCGGCACAGCGATGTTCGACGGGCATGTGGTGGCGGTTCGTCCGCTGCTCGGGCTCGCACGGCGGGAAGGCTGGGCGATCCGTTCGTACGACGACGGCCTCGTGCGCGAATTCGGCGACGTGCGGGCGGCTTTCGGTATCGCCGCGAGACTCTATCCGGGCGCGGACGGCCACGGCACGTCGGGCGCGATCGGTTTCGAACGCCGGGACGGTCGGCGCTGGATACCCGCGCCGATCGGGCAACTCGACCCGGTCGTGTTTTCGGAAGTCGCGCGCGCGACGGACCTGCTCGTGAGCGTCGCCGGCTTTGCACTGGACGACGATGCGACGGATACGGATGCGCAGGTGGACGCCGCCGGGCGCGATCGCCGGTTTGCCGAGCGGCAGGCGCGCGATAATCGCCTGTATCGGCTGTCGGCGGTGCCGCTCGGCGTGATGGCGCAACTACGCCGGCATACGCTGTCGCTCGTGCTGGCCGAGCGGATCGCGCAAGGTGCGGTCGCGATCGACGAGCGGCATGTGCGGGTCGGCGAATGCGCCGTGCATTGCGCGACGGGACGCGTGACGCGCAACGGCGAACCGGTCGACGTGACGCTCGATCTGGCGGCCGCCCGGACGCGTACGGCGCCGTGGCTGCCGTACGATGAGGCGCTGCTGCAGCGGATCGTGGATGTCGTGGAGACCTTGTTGAAGTAAACGGGCGGAGGCGCTTGCCCTCGCCGTTACTGGAGCCGCCCGTTACAGCTGCCGCTCGACGTCCATTCGCTGGTGCAGAACACGAATCACGTCCAGTGTCGCGTCAACGCGGCGACCTGCTCACATACGCGCACGCGCGGGATGCGCTTGAAGTCAATGTGCGCGCGAAGACCGACGTCCCGACGATGATCAACTTCAACTTCCTTTCGTCGGTGAGTTTTTGAAGCGCGTCAGCTTTCCCGCCCCCCGCCATCGGGCGCATCGTCGCCGTAGTACTTGATGCCGATCCGAATCGGCTCGCGAGCGGCTGCTTTGCGTTGGCGATTGGTGTCGCGCAGCGAGTACGCACAGCCGCAGTATTCCTGCTGATAGAAATGCTCGCGCTTGCTGATCTCGATCATGCGCGTCGAACCGCCGCCCTTGCGCCAGTTGTAGTCCCAATAGACCAGCCCCGGATAGCGCGCAGCCGCACGCGCGCCGCAGTCGTTGATCTGCTGCATGTTCTTCCAGCGCGAAATGCCCAGGGAACTCGTGATGACGGGAAAGCCGTGTTCGTGAGCATGGAGTGCGGTGCGCTCGAATCGCATATCGAAGCACATCGTGCAGCGCACGCCGCGCTCGGGCTCGTTCTCCATGCCGCGCGCACGCTCGAACCAGTTGTCCCGGTCATAGTCCGCGTCGACGAATGGAATGCCGAACTTCTCGGCAAAGCGGATGTTCTCGTCCTTGCGCAGGTCATATTCCTTGCGGGGGTGAATGTTCGGGTTGTAGAAGAAGATCGTGTAATCGATCCCCGACGCAAGCATCGCCTCCATCACCTCGCCCGAGCATGGCGAGCAGCACGAATGCAGAAGCACCTTGCGATGCCCGCCGGGCAGCGGTAGCGGTTTGCGTTCCTCGGAAGCTGTCACGTTGACTCCGGAATCGAGAAGAGGGTTGACGTCGGCATCGGCGCCTGCAACGCGATTCACGGCGCGCCAAAGAGCGCTTTCCGGATAGCGCCGTGCATCGCGTCGTCCGCCTGGTCGGCGCGCGCTCTTGCCGCACCGAGGTCCGGTGAATCCCGCTCCGTGTCCACCAGCGCGCCATGCGCGTCGTCGCTTGCGATCCACGCGCGCGCGATGTCGCGCAGCGTTTCCCGATCGGTACGCAAGAACCGGCGCACGGCCTCCCGGCCGATCTCTTCGTACATCGCCCAGCAATCGTCGCTGCCTTCGTCGAGCGCCTTCAATACCCGCTCGACCGCGTCGTCGGCCGCTTTGGTCACGTTGTCTTCCTCTCCAGCAAAAGTACGGGGCGGGCCGGCATCGCAGGCCGGCCGCGCCGTCGCACCGGGGCAGGACCTGCGGATTTCACGAATACACCGGGAAACGCCTGGTCAGCTCGGCCACTTGC